>NZ_VRVE01000019.1:0-50324 GCF_008040035.1 Methylobacterium sp. WL9 | reverse complement strand
GGCCCCGGCTCGGCCGCCTCGAAGACCTTGTCGCCCTTGCCGACGAGCGCCGCGACATCACCCTCAAGATGGCGCTCGAACGCGACGTGCATCTCGTCCGTTTCGAAGAGGGCCGCCTCGAATTCCGCCTCGCCGAGGGCGGACGCACGACCCTCGCCACCGACCTCTCCCGCGCGCTCGAAGCCTGGACCGGCCGCCGCTGGCTCGTCGCACTCTCGAAGGATCCCGGCGCGCCGACGCTCGCCGCCGCGGCGATCGAGACCAAGGAAAACCGCCACCGGGACGCCGCAAGCCATCCGCTCGTGCGCGAGGTGCTGGCGCGATTTCCGGGTGCGCAGATCATAGGCGTGCGGGACAAGACGGCGGAGGTCGGCGCTGACGTCGCGGCTGTTGAAAGCCTGACGCCCCCGGACGCGGCGGGTGTCGGGGAGGATGAGGATGCGGAGGGGTAGACCTCTTCCGTTCGTCCGTACCCTGTGCAGAATGCTCCCATGACCGACCTGCTCGAAAAAGCGATGACGACTGCGCGGAGTTTGTCCCCGGAGATGCAGGACGAGATCGCCCGGATGGTCCTCGCCTTCATGGGCGACGACACGTCCGTCTATCAATTCACGTCCGAGGAAGAGGCTGAGCAGGACGAGGCCGATGCTGCCGAAGCGCGTAGCGATTACGCGACGGACGAGGAGGTGCGTGCCATCTGGGCGAAATATGGCCTGTGAGGCTGCGTCTCACACGTCCGGCCACGCGCCAGCTCGATCGGGCGCTGTCCTATGTGGAGCAGTATAATCCTCAGGGCGCGCGAAAAGTGCAGCAGTGCCTGCAAGACGTGATGCGCATGTTGCTGCAGCACCCGTTCGCCGGGCGAGCGACCGATCGGCCTGGCATCAGGCGCATCGTGGCCTCTCCGTATCCATACGTTCTGACGTATCGCGTCAGCGACGCCGAGATCATCATCCGTAGCGTGCGTCACACCTCGCGACGATCCATTTCCTAAGCGTCCTGTCGGCAGCGTCACGCCTTGGTGCTCCTCATGTCCCTTGGACTGACACCCGGCATAGGACATAGACCACAGCCGCCGCTCCAAACGTCAGGAAATTCCCCGCATGCGCGACCTCATGGGCATCATGAAGCAGGCTCAGGCCATGCAGGAGAAGATGAGTTCGCTGCAGGGCGAGCTCGACCATGTCGAGGTGACGGGCGCTTCCGGCGGCGGCTCGGTGAGCGTGGTGATGACGGCCAAGGGCCAGCTCAAGGGTGTGACCCTCGATCCCTCGCTGATGGTGCCGGACGAGCGCGAGATTCTCGAAGACCTGATCGTCGCCGCCGTCAACGACGCGCGGGGCAAGGCCGAAGCCCTGGCGCAGGAGAAGATGGCCGAGCTGACCAAGGGCCTGCCCCTGCCGCCCGGCATGAAGCTGCCGTTCTAGCAGGAGGAGAAGTCAGACGACGGGCTCGGCCGCCTGCGTCGATCGCACCGGGCCCGCCATCTCCGACAGCCGCTCGAATTCCAGCACGTGGTCCGCATGCGCGATCGTCGCCGGGCGGTGGGCGACGATGACGCGGGTCATCTTGAACTCGCGGAGGGCCTGGGCGATCGCGGCCTCGGTGGGCTCGTCGAGCGCGCTCGTCGCCTCGTCGAGAAAGAGGATCTCCGGGCGCTGATAGAGGGCGCGGGCGAGGATCACCCGCTGCTTCTGGCCGCCCGAGAGCGTCGAACCCATGTCGCCGACAAGCGTTTCGAAGCCCATCGGCGTCTTGCGGATGTCGTTGAGGATCGCGGCGTGGGCAGCGCATTCCTCGATCCAGGCCGGGTCGGGGTGCTCGTCGAAGCAGGCGATATTCTCGGCGATGGAACCCGCGAACAGTCCATCGCTCTGCATCACGCCGGCGATGCGCTTGCGGTAGGCGGCCGCGCCCACCGTCTTGATGTCGCGCCCGTCGATGAGGACGTTGCCCTCGGAGGCCGAGAGCAGCCCCATCAGGATCTTCATCACCGAGCTCTTGCCGCAGCCCGAGGGGCCGGTGATGGCGAAACACGTGCCCGGCGCGACCTGGAAGCCGAGGTTGCGGAACACCCAGGGCTCGTCGGCGCCGTAGCGCAGCGACAGGCCGCTGGCGACGATGGAGCCGCGTGGCGCGCCGTCGGTGATGACGGCCGGCGCTGCGACGGGCACCGCCCCGGCCGGCTCCTCCGGGTCGGTCATGACGATGTCGGAGAGCCGGTCGGTCTGCACGTTGAGCATGCGCAGTTGGAAGCCCGAATTGATCAGGTTGCCGATCCGGGTCGAGAACTGGTCGCGGTAGGTCAGGAAGGCGACGAGCATCCCGAGCGACATCGACTGGTCGATCACCGCACGCGCCCCGAGCACCAGCAGGATCAGCCGGTCGGCCCCGAACAGCAGGTCGTTGGCGCGGCCGAAGACGAGGTCGAGGCGCTGCAGGCGCAGCCGCGCGTTCAGCGCCGTGACGAACTGGTTCATCCAGGTACCGCGGCGGCGCTCGCGCAGGCCCAGCAGCTTGACGCTCGCCATGCCGCGCACGGTCTCGATGAAGTGGGTCTGCTGCCGCGCCTCGGCGACGATCGCCTCCTCGGTGCCCTCCTTGTAGGCGTTGTAGGCGGCGATGCGCAGGGCGGCGGCGATGGCGGTGGAGAGCAGCGCCACCAGTGCCAGCCAGCCGCCGTAGAGGAACAGCATGATCAGCATGCCGACCGACATCACGCCGTCGAGCACGGCCTGGACGAGATCCGTGGTCAGGCCCTTCTGGATCGTACCGAGCGACCCGAAGCGCGAGATCACGTCGCCCACATGCCGCTTCTCGAAGTAATCGAGGGGCAGGCGCGAGAGGTGGTCGAACAGGCTTCCCGACCACTGGTAGTTCAGCTTGGTCCCGGTCAGCATGATCGCCCAGGTCCGGGCGACGCCGAGCGCCAGCTGAATCAGCAGCAGCAGCGCCAGCCCGATGGCGACGACGAGCAGCAGGTCGAGGTCGGCGTTGACGATGACCTCGTCGATGACGATCTGCGAGGCGATCGGCATCAGGATGTTGACGAGCTCGATGCCGACCGAGAGCGCCAGGATCGACATCATCGCCGGCCGGATACCGCGCAGGTTGCGGAACAGGTCGCCGAGCCTGAGGCCCTTGACGGTCTTCTCGCGCACGAAGCCCTGGTTCGGCGTCACCTCCATCGCGACGCCGGTGAACTCGCGTGACGCCTCCTCCAGCGTCAGTGTGCGCCGGCCGCGGGCGGGATCGTGGATGACGATGCCCTTGCGGCCGATGGAGGCCAGCACGACGAAGTGGTTCAGGCCCCAGTGCAGGACGCAGGGCAGCTTCAGCCGGGCGAGGTCCTTCAGCTCGATCCGCAGCGCGCGGGTCGAGAGGCCCATCGAGCCCGACAGGTCGATGAGGTTCCGCAGCGTCATGCCCTTGAGCGACAGGGCGTGGTGGCGGCGCATGGCGCCGAGATCGGTCTCGCGGCCGTGGAAGCCCAACACCATGGCGAGGCAGGCCATGCCGCATTCCGCGGCCTCCGCCTGCAGGATCACGGGCAGGCGCCGGCCGAAGCCGAACTGCAGCCCGCCCTGGCTGATGCCGTCGAGGATTTTCATAGCCAGGAGCCTTGATGCTGACGCCTCAAGGGCCGGTTGGTGGTGGTCGCGACATGCGGGTCTCTCCTCCCCCTTGTGGGGAGGAGTTGGAGGTGGGGGTGGTTCTGTCGGGCTCCGACACAGGCAAGCGGAACCACCCCCATCCCTGACCCCTCCCCACAGGGGAGAGGGGAAAAGGGCTCGGCGCAGATGTCGATGGTGACGAGAGACGTCACTTCGCCAGTCCCCGCGAGACGGGCACCGGCGCCCCATCCGTCACGAGGTCGACGCTGCGCTTCACGTGGTAGAGCGGGTCGAGCAGCCAGCGGTAGAGGGCGCGCTGTTCGAGCGCGATGTCGGCCTCGACGCGCATGCCGGCTTCGAGACGCCGCTTCTCGCCATAGGCCATCACGCCGTCCTCGTCGGGCTTGACCACGATGCGGTAGATGCCGCCGCCGGCCGTCTTACGCTTCATCTCATCGGGGGCGTCCTCGCCCTCCAGCGGCGCGCGGGTCACCTCGGTGACGACGCCGCGATAGAGGCCGAAGCGCTGGAACGGAAAGGCGGCGTAGCGCAGCATCACGCTGGCGCCGGTCTCGACGAAGCCGATCGCCGAGGAATCCACGAACAGGTTCGCCTGCAGACGGCCCTCGCTCGGCAGCAGGGTCAGCAGCGTGGCGCCGGCCGCCACGCTCTGGCCGGCCTGGGCACGGATCGAGGTCAGGATGCCGCTCTCGGGCGCGCGGATCTCGAGAGCGCGCTTGGCCTCGCTCTCGGCCTTCTGCTGCTCGAGCTGCGCGGCGGTACGGTCCATCTCGGCGAGATCCTTGGCGAGCTTCTCGTCGAACGAGGCCAATTGCGCCTTCAGGTCTCCGAGCCTGCCATCGATCTGCAGGGCGGTCTGCCGGAACTGCGAGAGTTGCGAACTCGACTGCATGTAGAGGTAGTTCTGGCTCTGCAGGTCTGCGGAGCGGGCGTAACCGCGCGAGACGGCGTTCGCCAGTTCGTCCGCCCGCGCCTTGAGCGGCGGCACAAGCTGCTCCTGCAGCGAGATCTGCTGCCGGATCTGTTCGGACTGGGAGTCGAGATTGGCGATCTGATCCTGGAGCGCCTGCTTCTCCGTGCCGGCCATGGAGGCGCGCAACGTCCGCTGCGTCTCCATGCTCTCCTTCTGGCGGCCGAGCTGCGCGATGACGCGCTCCTGCGTCGGCCCGCTGGCGGAGACCGCGTCGACATCCACCGTGTAGAGGAGCCGGCCCTGCTCGACCCGGTCGCCTTCCTTCACCCCCGAGGCGCTGACCCGGCCAGCCACCGGGCTTGCCACGGTGATCAACCCGACATCCGGCGCCAGCAGCCCCTGGGCATGGACGCGGCGGGTGTAGCTGCCGAACACGGCATAACAGAGGGTCGCGACGACCAGGGCGATGCAGACCCAGGCGACGAGGCGGATCGGCAACGGCTGCACGATCTGCGCTTCGCCGAGCCACGCGTTGCGGCGCGCCTCTGCGACCTCCTTGCGGAACAACGGCGTAGACATGGACACCCGTGATGCCGCGTCGGACGGAGCCGGCGCTTCCTTGCCCGCTTGTCACAGGCGCCCATGCCACGCAATCCGAGTGGCATGGTGTCTTGCGGAATGCTCGGATCGCTGCGGGAATCGGAGCCGGCTGGGCGAGACGACGGCCCGCGCCTGGAGGCCCGACAACGGAACGGTCTTTCCGCCGTCCGAAGCTCGGCAGAGCGTTGTTTCCACGGCCGTCGTCGAGTCCCGATTATCTGAAAAAGCCTTCTCCCGTACTGGCACATTTTGCTCCATGCGCCCGATCGAAGGATGCGGCGTCCTGCCGCATATGTTCGAGAGAGCGTTTTGATTTCAAGGCTTTGGCTGATGACGCCGCTGGTCCTGTCTCGAATTAGGTCGGCCTCGCCGTTGCCCGCTCCCGACGCCCCCGATGCCGCTGGACGCCCGCGCCCGGCACAAGGTGACGGCTGCCGGAAGAGACGGTTTTTCTCTAAAATTCACGGGTTCGTGAGCTGAGAAAGCTAAGTTCCGAATAAATATCGGCGTCGTTGCAGATAAAGTCGGATCGTGTTCGAATGATTTTAGAAGAAGACAGGGCAGCGCTTCTTCCGCAGCTGAGAGTGATCTTCGCTGCATTTGGATCGAACCGGAGAATATTTATGTCGCAGAACTTCGACACCATTCGCGAGCTCAGCCTGACCGAGCTCGATCAGGTGGGTGGAGGCCAGTCCGAACTGTCGGTGAGCGTCGGCGGCCTGAACGAACTGATCGACACGGTCCATTCGATCCCGGCCGGCGCCGTCAGCAACGTGCGGGGGCTCGTCGAAAATCTGGCGGGCGGCCTGCTCGGCTCGGTCGGCGGGCTGCTCGGCGGCTTTGGCGGCAAGTAGGCGACAGCGGACTGCGGGCGATCCGGCCGGCAGCCGAGACCCCGGCTGCCGGCCGGTCGCGGTGACTATCCGCCCTGCGCGCCTTGTTTTCGCCATGTTTGAGTCGGGGCCCGAAAGGTAGTCCGCAATTCGATTGCCCCGGCGGCAACCTGATCGGCTGCGTCCGCCGAACAAAAATCATCAAATGATAAGACGGAGTTGCGGCCGCATGCCTTCGCGAGTGCCCCGTTTAAGGCGCTCAGACTGCGCGAATCTCAGGTTGAATACAATCAAAGTATGCGGCATTTTGGCACAGTATTTCTGAAAAACATTGTTCCATCAGAGGCTTGCCGGGGCAGCCTGAAAGCATTCCACGCCGTGCCTCCGAATGCGGTTCGCGGCACGATGCTGCAACGCGGCGATCCAGAAAAGCTCAACGGCTTCGGGTGGATGCCGGGTCGATCGCTGCGGCCGCGAGACGCATCTGAAAGCTCAGATTGACCGCGGCTGCCATAAACGGGGCGGCAGACCGGGTTGATCTGGTGGCCGATGAATGGTCACGTTGATGAGCGATGCGTAACCAACGCTTCGTGATGAGGTTTGAGGCCGGTTCTTCTTACAGAAGATCTTGCCTGTAGCCTGTCATTTCAGGAGAAGATTTATGTCGCAGAACATCGAGACCATCCGTGAGCTCAACGCTTCGGAGCTGGATGCCGTCGGTGGCGGCCTCGGCATCGGCGTCGGTGCCACCGTCGACCTCAGCCAGGAGCTCGGTGCCGTATCCGGCACGATCGGCCAGGTCGGCGGCCTCGTGAGCGGCCTGCTCGGCACCGTGCTCGGTGCGGTTGGCGGCGTTCTCGGCGGCGTGACCGGCGCGGTCGGCCTCGGCAAGTAAGCCGGCCCGACAATGCCGGCGGCGGCAGCGAGGCCCCCCTCCTCGCTGCCGCCGCTCGGCTTTCGCGTGAGCGGACATCCGCGCATCATCCCGGCCCGCGAACCGGAAGCCACGTGGCTGGACGATGCGGATCAGGCCGCGATGGACGCCACCGGCTCCGCCGCCCGCACGTCGGCGTCGACATGATCCTCGAAGCGCTTGAAGTTCTCCCGGAACATCGCGACGAGCCGGGTCGCCGTCTCGGCAAAAGCCGCCTTGTTCTGCCAGGTCTTCACCGGAGCCAGGACGTGCGGCTCGACGCCCGGCACGAAGTCCGGCACCGCGAAGCCGAAATACGGATCGCGCCGGAATTCCACTTTCGAGAGCGAGCCGTCGAGCGCCGCGGCCAGCAGTCGCCGTGTCACCCGGATCGGCATCCGCCGCCCGGTGCCGACGCCGCCGCCGGTCCAGCCGGTATTCACCAGCCAGCAATCGACGTGATGCTTGGCGATCAGCTCGCGCAGCAGATTGCCGTAGACGCTCGGGTGGCGCGGCATGAATGGCGCCCCGAAGCAGGTGGAGAACGTCGCCTCCGGGCCGGTCAGCCCGCGCTCGGTGCCGGCGACCTTGGCCGTGTAGCCCGACAGGAAGTGGTACATCGCCTCCGCGCCGGTGAGCTTGGCGATCGGCGGCATCACGCCGAAGGCGTCGCAGGTGAGCATCACGATGTTCTTCGGATGCGCCGCCCGGCCGGTGGCGCTGGCGTTGGCGATGAAGTCGAGCGGGTAGGCGCAGCGGGTGTTCTCGGTGCGCGAGGCGTCGTCGAAATCCGGTACGCGGGAGAGCGGGTCGATCACGACGTTCTCCATCACCGTGCCGAAGCGCTCGGTGGTGGCCCAGATCTCGGGCTCGGCGTTGCGCGAGAGCCGGATGGTCTTGGCGTAGCAGCCGCCCTCGAAGTTGAAGATGCCGTTGCTCGACCAGCCGTGTTCGTCGTCGCCGATGAGTTTTCGCGAGGAATCGTTCGAGAGCGTGGTCTTGCCGGTGCCCGACAGGCCGAAGAACAGGGCCGAATCGCCGGTTTCGTCCAGCGCCGCATTGGCCGAGCAGTGCATCGGCATCACGCCGGCGTCGGGCAGCATATAGTTCAGGAAGGTGAAGACCGACTTCTTCATCTCGCCCGCATAGGCGGTGCCACCGATCAGCACGAGCTTCTGCGCGAAATCGATGGCGATGACGGTCTTGGAGCGGCAGCCGTGCCGGGCTGGATCGGCCTTGAAGCTCGGCAGGTCGATGATCGTTATCTCCGGCACGTAGGCGCCCAGCGATTCCCGCTCCGGCCGGATCAACAGGTTGCGGATGAACAGTGAGTGCCAGGCGAACTCGGTGAAGACCCGCGCCTTGATGCGGTGGGCCGGATCGGCCCCGCCGAACAGGTCCTGCGCGAACAGCTCGCCGCCCTCGGCATGGGCTATGAAGTCCCGATGGAGTGTCGCGAACTGCTCGGGCGTGATCGAGCCGTTGTTCTCCCACCAGACCTGCGTCTCGGTGGAGGCGTCGCGCACGACGTACTTGTCCTTGGGCGAGCGGCCGGTGTGGTTGCCGGTCTGCGCCACCAGGGCGCCGCCGCGGGCGAGTTCGGCCTCGCCGCGCTTGAGGGATTCCTCGTAGAGGCGCGGGGCCTCGAGGTTCCAGTGGACCGCCTTCAGGCCGCGGAGGCCGATCGCCTCCGCGCCGTGGCCCGCATTGAAGTCGCCGATATCGCTCACGTCGTTCTCTCCTCGGGCCCCTGATCGCAGCCGCCTTCCGGCCTGGGTCTCGTCGTGTCCCGGAGCGTCCGCGCGGTCGGTCAGGTCCGCCGCGCGCAGGTTCACCGCTCCGTGATCCCTCCGGATTGGGTCCGCGTTGGTTTGCCGTCAATAAAACTTTAGACCGATCGACAATTTTTTTGAACGCAACCGCCAGCGACATCACGCTCGTGGAGCCGGTCGGTTGCCGGGGGGGGCTAATGTCTGTCGGTGCGGGGCGCATGCCTATCTAAGGACCGGAGGCTTTGCGCCGGTGCCGGCCCGACGGTATGGCGCGGGGCCGTGCCGTCTCCCGTTCAGCCGCGAAGTCCCCCTCCCCCATGCCCCAATCCGTCGCCGGCCCGGAGATCGAGCGCCTGATCCAGCTGCTCGCGCGCATGCCGGGCCTGGGTCCGCGCTCCGCGCGCCGGGCGGCCCTGCAGCTCATCAAGAAGCGCGACACCCTGCTCGGGCCGCTCGCCGAGGCGATGCGGGTGGCGGCCGAGCGCATCGTGGTCTGCTCGTCCTGCGGCAACGTCGACACCAGCGAACCCTGCACGATCTGCCGCGACGCCACCCGCGACCCCTCGACCATCGTGCTCGTGGAGGACGTCTCCGACCTCTGGGCGCTGGAGCGCTCCGGCGCGGTCAACGCGCGCTACCACGTCCTCGGCGGCGTGCTCTCGGCCCTCGACGGCGTCCGGCCGGAGCATCTCAACATCGAGCGGCTCGTGGAGCGCGCCAGCGACCCGGCGGTGAAGGAGATCATCCTGGCCCTCAACGCCACCGTCGACGGCCAGACAACCGCCCACTACGTCACCGACGCATTGCGCCACCTCGGCCTCACCATCACCCGCCTCGCCCACGGCGTGCCGGTGGGCGGCGAGCTCGACTATCTGGACGAGGGCACGCTCTCGGCGGCGATCCGGAGCCGGACGGCGTTTTGAGGGGCGAGAACGCGTTCCGATCGGCAGCCGGTTTCAATTCGATCGTCCCGAACGACCCATTGTTTCCGAGTGTTGCCGGCGCGGCACATCGGGGCGGATCGATTATGCCTAGTCGTGATCCGTACTGGCCTCCATGAAGATTGCGTATGCTCGACATACAACTTTAAATGGCGGAGGCAGGAAAGATAAAGTCAAGTAATGTTCGGGGACAAAATGAGACGATCGGGCAGTGCGCGGCCGCTTCGTGGCAATAACGCGCGGTCGTTTCGCACGGTGGGTCTGGTCGTCGTCGCGACGGTGCTGGTCTCCGCATCCCGCCCTGCCCTGTCTCAGACGCTCGATCTTTCCACTTTCAGTTATTTCCCGCAGCGCACGACGCCGGCGACTGCTGCAGACCCCTACGGTTACGCCCTCGACCGGCCGAGCCTCCCGGCCGGCACGCCCCAGACCACCGTGTTCGAGTTCAACGCCAACTGGGGCAACCTCGCAGTCGGACAGGCGGCCGCCCTGAACACCACCGCAACGCGGGCCGGCCTGCCCGTCAACGGCCTGACCGGCCTCGGCGTTACGGTCGCGGTGATCGACAGCGGCATCGACGCCCAGTTCCGGACGGCCAACCCCGCCGACGGCTTCTCCAGTATCCACCCCGAATTCGTGGGCCGGCTCGACACCCGCAGCCGCGCCTTCCTAGCCGAAGGCGGTGCAACTCTCGACATCCTCGACCGCGACGGCCACGGCACGCACGTCGCCGGGACCATCGGCGCGAACCGCAACGGCGTCGGCATGATGGGCATTGCCCCCGATGCCAACATCGTCGCCCTGAAGGGCATCGGCGCAAAGGGCGAGCCCGTCTTCGATTCGGAAGCGGCCCTGGCCTACGCCGCCTCCCTTCCCGACGTGCGCGTCGTCAACGGCAGCTACGGCCCGACCATCGTAGCGAACACCACGATCTGGCAGACCGGCGATCTGACGAGCGAACTCGCTGCGGTCCGCGCGGCGCTGACCGCCGGCAAGGTTCTCGTCTTCGCCAACGGCAACGACTTCGCCTCGGCCCCGGTGGTCTCGCGCAACCCGACCGGCATCGCGCTGTTTCCGTTCATTCGGCCCGCCAATGCGGGGCTCGGCGTCTACAACGACGGCGGCCGCAACTTCGACTTCTCGTCGTTGGCCACCCTGCCCGGCAGCATCATCGCAGTCGCCAACGTCGATGCGAGCCTCAAAATCTCTCCCGATTCCAACCGCTGCGGCGTGACCGCGAACTGGTGCGTCTCCGCGCCCGGCGGCGGCACCGACGACGGCGCTGCGGCGATCCTCTCGGCCTATCCGCGCGCCGTGGCCGGCACCAATGTCGGCCCTTCGGCGCAGGAGACCTACCGGGCGATCACCGGCACCTCGATGGCGACGCCGCACGTCTCCGGCGTGCTCGCTGTGCTGTTCCAGGCCTTCCCGGCCTATTCGCCGCTCGATATCGTGCGCCTGCTCTTCGCCACCACGCAGGATCTCGGCACTCCAGGCATCGACGATATCTACGGCCGCGGCCTCGTCCGCCTGGACCGTGCCTTGAGCGCCCCCGCCATCGATCCCGCGGCGGCCGCGAACACCGCGACGCTGACGGCCGGCGAGACGCGCTACTGGTCGGCCCCCGTCACCGCGAACGGCACCCTGACCGTCACCGGGGCCGGCCGCGAGCAGGGCGCCGGCAGCGAACTCGTCGTCGCGGGCCGCACCACCCTGCGTGGCGCGGTGCGGGCCGAAGCCGTCGACGTCGAGGTCGACGGCACCTTGACGACGCCACTGCTGACGATCGCGCAGAACGCCTCGCTGAGCGGCGAAGGCGACATCTTCGGCAACGTCGACGTGAAGGGCCTGTTCAGCCCCGGCTCGGGCAACGGTGGCGACCTCGTGATCCACGGGAACGCCACGCTCGGCGACAGCTCGCTGTTCCACGCCCTGATCGACGCCTCCGATGCAGAGGACGGCGTCGTCGACTACAGCGTCGCCGTCGTCGCCGGGCAGGGCCATGGCTTCCGCGTGGCGGGCGCCTTGGTATTCGACGTGTTCGGAATCACCGGCACCAATCGGATCGGCGGTATCGGCTCGAAATTCCCGCTGGTCCTCGCCGCGGACGGCGCCAGCATCCTCGGCCGTTTCGCCAGCGTGAGCGTCACAGCGGAGAACGGACTGACCGGCCTGCCCGCAGCCTCGCGCATCGACCTCCTGTACCGCCCCGATGCGATCGTCGGCGCCATCACGCCTGCCGCCTATGCGCGCCTGGAGGCCAACGGCGTCGCCCTGAGCGACCGTCAGCGTGCCGTCGCCTCGGCCCTCGACCGCGCCCGCGGCCAGCCCGGCGACGCGATGAGCGACCAGGCTCTCGCGGTGTTCGACCCGCTGTTCGGCCAGTCGGCGGCTGACCTGCCGCGCGTGTTCGAGCAGCTCTCCGGCGCGGGCAGCAGCGCCAACGCCCAGGCCTCCGTCGAGGATTCGCGCCGGTTCACGAGCCTGATCGGCGGCCGCCTCGACGCCCTGCGCTCGGGCACGGCCGGAATCCAGGGCGATTTCGCGCCGAACCTCGCCACCGCCTCGACGGGTACCGGCGGCCTGTTCGTCTCGCCGACGGCCTTCGTGCCGACGACCTTCACGGCCTTGGCCGGTACGCCGACGGGCGTGGCGGGGCCGGGAGAGGCGCGGTCCGGAACCGGCCTTTGGGGCCTCGGCTTCGGCAACGGATACCGGGTCGGCGCCGACACGTCCGGGCCGGGCCTGCGCGCGCAGGGCGGCGGCCTGATGCTCGGCGCCGACCGGGCGATCGACCCCTCGCTCCTCGTCGGCGCGGCCTTCGGCTACGCCCGATCGAGCACCACGTCCTCGGGGACGCGGGGCACCTCCGACACCTATCTCGGCGCAGCCTATCTCGGTTACCAGCGCGACGGCGTCGAGGTCGATGCCATTGCCGGCCTCGCCTACGCCACCCTCGATTCGCTGCGGTCCTTCGCGCCGTTCGGCGGCGTCATGACCGCCCGTGGCCGTGCCGACGGACTTGGTGCCGTCGCCTCCGTCGAGGCCGGATACCGGTTCCTGGTGCCGACGGAGGCCGGCCTCCTCGGCATCAAGCCGCTCGTCGGCCTCGCCTACAACGACCTGCACCGCTCGGGCTTCGCCGAGACGGGAGCCTCCGGCTTCGGGCTGAGCTTCGCGGGCCAGACCTTCGGGCGTGCCACGACCTTCGCGGGCGTCTCCACCGGGCTCGATCTCGTGACGGCCGGCGGCCTCGCGATCCGGCCCGACCTGCGCCTCGGCTGGACCCACGACCTGCTCGATGCGAGCCCCTTCACCACCACCGCGCTGCTCGGCCTACCCTTCCGGACGCGCGATGCCTGGCCCGGCCGCGACGGGGTTCTGGTCGATGCGCGGGTGACGCTGTGGTCCTACGAGTCGGTCAGCCTGTTCGCCGGCTATCGCGGCGAGTTCCGCTCCAGCGCCGCCAGCCATCAGGGCCATGCCGGCCTGCGCGTGAGCTGGTGAGGATGCGGGGAGCACCGGCGGCGTTCCAGGACGGTTCGGCGGAACCGCGGGCCTGCCGGACGCCCGCTCACACCTTCCGGCATCGCGCCGGCCCGTCCCCCGAGACCGAGCGATGGACCAGGCGGCCCCCGGCGGCTTCGCATCCGGCCCGGATCACTGCCTCGGGGCGATGGAACCCCCAGACCGCGATCATCGGTGCCACCATCGTGAACACGGTGGCCAGCATCAGGAAGCCTGCGACCCAGCCGTGATCGGGTGTCGCCTTCGGCGGCTCCGGACGCGGCGCCGGCATCGGACCGAGGAAGGCCAGCAGGGGGAGCCACTGGAGAGTGCTCATCAGGCGCGCCCGCACGGTCGAAGGGTCGGCGGAGGCTGAGCCCGAACCGGTTCGGCGGCAACGGGTTTTACCTGTGACGCATCGGCGCCCCGGTGCGGCGGCGTCAGTCAGGCGCGACCGGGCACAGCGCCGACCGGAGTCGACATCCGCGGTGCCTTGGGAGCCTTGCCGGCCGGCGCCATCAGGTCGTCGACGGCGCGTTCCACCGGGCCGATCCCCGCATAATGAATCATGTGGCCGAGGCCGGGCAGGACCTTCAGCGTGCTGCCGGCGATCTCGCCGTGCAGCCGGCGCGACTGCTCGTCCACGTCCACCACCGCGTCGGCATCACCGGTGAGGATCGCCACCGGCAGTTGCAGCCGCGGATAGGTCTGCTGCAGGCCGCTCGCTGCCGTATTCATGGTGGAGGCATCTTCGGTGGAGGCGCGGAGCTGCGTAGCGCCCATGGCGATCTCCACCGGAAACTCGGCCTCGAAGCGCGGCGGCACCGCCTGCGGCCGGAAGACGTGCCGGAAGGCCTGCGCGGCGACGAGGCGGCCCATGGCCGGGTTCATCATGGCGCGGGCAGCCTCGCCGATACCCGGCATCGCCAGCGTCTTCGAGAGCGTCACGTCGGCGCGGCGGCTCGGGTAGTAATAGCCGGAGAGCAGAACGAGGCCGCGCAGCTCGCGCAGGCCGCCGGCCGCGAGCGCCAGCGCCACCAGCGTCCCCCAGGAATGCCCGACCACCAGGGGCCGCTCGACCTTCAGTGCCTCCAGGACGCGGTGGACGAGCGCCGCCTGCTCGACGGCGGTCCAGATCCGGGCGCGCGGCCGGGCCGTATGGCCGAAGCCGGGCCTGTCGATGGCGATGACCCGGTAGCGGGTCGCCAGCCGCTCGATCAGGCCGCAGATCGCAAAATCCTCGGCCATGGTGCCGTTGCCGTGCAGCAGCACGACCGGCCGGCCCCTGCCCCGGACGATGGTGTGCACGCGCAACTGGTCGATCGCGACGAAGCGGCCGGGCGCTTTTCGCGATGCGTCCGCTTTGCGGGCACGAA
This sequence comes from Methylobacterium sp. WL9, assembly GCF_008040035.1. Classification (NCBI taxonomy): domain Bacteria; kingdom Pseudomonadati; phylum Pseudomonadota; class Alphaproteobacteria; order Hyphomicrobiales; family Methylobacteriaceae; genus Methylobacterium; species Methylobacterium sp. WL9. Next base: position 35,834 of record NZ_VRVE01000019.1, on the reverse strand, counting down.
CCGTCGCGCCTGTCTTGGGTGTGCCTGTCTTGGGTGTGCCTGTCTTGGGTGTGCCTGTCTTGGGGGCGCCGGCCTTCTTGATGCCGGCAACTTTGGCGGCGGCCTTGGGTTTCGTCCGGACCGCCGATCGGGGCGGCTTGGCCGCCGCCGTCAGGAGCTTGGTGAGCTGCGCGGCGCCCCTGCGGACGGCCCGCTTGGCGCTGCGGCGAGTGCCGAATGGGAACACGGAGAAACCTGGGGCTGCGGTCGCGGATCGCCGGTGCGGGTCGACGGGCCGAGTATCCGCATCATGCGTGCCGGTTTCGTGGCGGGGGTGTGCGGCGATGTAGCGTGCGCTTGGCCTGCCAGCGAATGCCTCACGATCTACCACTGCAAAGTCGTAGCAAATTGTCGTAGTATCCACGGATGAAGGTCGTTCGCTTGAAACCCTACATGCGTGCGATGAAAAGCCTGGGCCTTGGAGAACAGGCCCAGGTCCAGATCGAATCCGTGATCGCCAAGGCGCCCGATGCGCATCCGATGATCCGCGGCCTGCGTGGGGTCCGCAAGGCGCGCTTTCCTCTGCCGGGACGAGGGAAAAGCGGCGGCGGCCGAGCCATCTACTATGTCGCGATCGCGCCGGGCTTGCTCTTCATGATGACGGCTTACCCGAAGAATGAGCGGGACGATCTTTCGCCGGAGCAACGGAAAGCGATCCTCGAGGCAATTGCCGGGATCAAGGGAGTAGAGCCATGACGCGCACCAACCAGTCTGTTGTCGGCTCCCGTGTCGGCGATGATCTCGTCGAGGCTTTCGAGGAGATGGCAGCCTATCTGCGCAGTGAGATCGCCGTCGAGAGCTACGAGTTGCCCGATGACCTTTTGACGCCTGAGCGTGTTCAGACGATCCGACGCAAGGTCGCGACCTCGACGAAGGAGTTCGAGCGCCAGTTCCGCATCTCCGCGCGGACGATGGAGGCCTACGAACAGGGACGTCGGCGCCCCGACACCGCCATGCAGGCTCTCCTGCGGATCATCGAGAAGGAGCCGGAGGCCGTGCGCCGGGCTTTGGCGTCATAGGGGTCGAGGCGGTTCTTATTTCGACGCGACGGTCTCGGCTGACCGGGCCTTGAGGATGTCGAGAAGCCGTTTCGCCAAATCGAAACTCGCGTTTCCCTTGTCTGGCGGTCCCCTGCCGTAGTGCTCCGGGGGCATACCGGCCTCGTCGGCAACCTGCGCGCTGACGCGGGCACGTTCTACGACACCGAGGGCGAAGCGCAGGAAGGCCGGGCCGTTCTCTTCAATGGCGGCGGCGAGGGACTCGGCTACGGCCTCGTTCGTATCGAGGTACTCGGCGGAATCGTGCGGCTCGGTACCGGCCGAGATGCAATCCGCCGCTTCGGTGAGCAACGCCATTCTGAATGCGGGATCCCGTTCGGCCCGCGCATTTACGATGTCCCAGAAACTTCGGGTCGCGACCATCGCGCGCCCTCCTTCGTCCACCTTGTGTCGTCGTGCCGGAGCGCCCGTATCTCGACAATCGAGCTCAGCGAGCAGCGACGGACGACTCCGCATTCCACCGACGTGCGTCACCGCACCTCGATTCCGCGAACCCCAGCGAACTCACTGGCAACGGTCGCCCCCTGCAGACCGCGTTCACCGGAAAGGATCACGTCATGACCCTTCGCTTCGCTTCTCTCGCCGCCGCCCTCGTCCTCGGCCTCGCCGCCCCGGCCTCCCCCGCTTTCGCGCGGAGCTACACCCTTCCGGCCGGCATCGGCTGGACGGTTCCGGCCTCCGATGCGGGCTCCGCACGTGCGGCCCGTCGCGACCATGCCGACGACTCGGCCAAGATGGGCAATGCCGAGCAGAACGCCCGGTCCGTGCCGAATTACGGCGCGACCTCGGGTGGCCCGGCCTACTGACGGCATCGCGTCCCGCGCGGCGGCGGATCGGGCGCGATCCGGCCGCCGTGACGCGGCGAAGTTCGGGATTTGACCGTCCGCAGGCCGCCCCCTATGCGAAAGGCTTGTCCGGCGCGCCCCATGGCGCTGCAATCGAGCCCGCCCTGCCCATGACGATCCGTCCCCTGGTGATCCTGCCCGATCCCGTTCTGCGCCAGACCTCCGAGCCCGTGAGTGCAATCACGCCCGAGATCGAGGCGCTGGCCAAGGACATGCTCGATACGATGTACGACGCCCCCGGCGTCGGCCTCGCCGCGATCCAGATCGGGGTGGCGAAGCGCGTCGTGACGATCGACACCAACAAGGAAGAGGACGCGCGCGACCCGACGGTGTTCATCAATCCCGAGATCGTCTGGTCTTCGGAAGAGCTGCGGATCTACGACGAGGGCTGCCTCTCGATCCCCGAATACTATGGCGAGGTCGAGCGTCCGGACCGGGTCCGGGTGCGCTACATGGACTTGAAGGGCGACACGGTGGAGAAGGAGGCCGACGGCCTGCTCGCCACCTGCCTGCAGCACGAGATCGACCACCTCAACGGCGTGCTGTTCATCGACCACCTGTCCAAGCTCAAGCGCGACCGGGTGATCAAGAAATTCGCCAAGGCCGCCAAGCGCGACGCCGCCTGAAGCTGGGCCATTCGAGCATGCGCGTCGTTTTCATGGGCACGCCGGATTTTTCGGTGCCGACGCTCGCGCGGATCGTCGCCGACGGGCACGAGGTCGTCGCCGTGTACACCCGGGCGCCGGCCAGGGCCGGCCGCGGCATGGGCCTCAAGCCGTCCCCGGTGCATATCCTGGCCGACAGCCTGGCGATCGACGTGTCTATCCCCGCCAGCTTGAAGACCGACGCGGCGGCGGCTGTGTTTTCCGGGCATCGGGCGGACGTCGCCGTGGTGGTCGCCTACGGTCTGATCCTCCCCCAAGGCATCCTCGACGCTCCGCGCCACGGCTGCCTCAACCTGCATGGATCGCTCCTGCCGCGTTGGCGCGGGGCCGCGCCGATCCAGCGCGCCGTGATGGCCGGCGACACCGAGAGCGGTGTCGGAATCATGAGGATGGAGAAGGGGTTGGACACCGGACCGGTTGCGCTGGAGGCGCGCGTCCCGATCCCCGAGGGCATGACCGCGGGCGCGCTCCACGACACGCTGATGCCGCTCGGCGCCGACCTGATGAGCCGAGCCCTCGTCTCTCTGGAAGCGGGCAACCTGTCTTTTACCCCTCAGGCGGAGAACGGAATCGTCTACGCCCACAAGATCACCAACGAGGAAGGCCGCGTCGACTGGACGCATCCATCTTCTGAAATCGCTCGTCACATCAATGGCTTGTCGCCGTTTCCGGGAGCCTTCTTCGAAGCCGACCTCGGCAAGGGGCCGGAGCGGGTGAAGGTTCTGCGCGCGGAGCGGTCCGAAGGATCGGGCGCACCGGGCACCCTGCTCGATTCATCCTGCACGATCGCCTGCGGCGAGGGCGCGGTCCGGCTCCTCGAACTGCGCCGGGCCGGCAAGGGCGGCTCCGCCTCGGGCGAGGAATTTTTGCGCGGGGCGCGCTTGAGCGCCGGGGCGCACCTCGCCTGATGCCCCGCTACAAGCTCGTCATCGAGTATGACGGCGCCCCGTTCTTCGGCTGGCAGCGGCAGGCGGAAGGCCTGACGGTTCAAGGCGTTATCGAGGCTGCCGTCCGGAAGTTCTCGGGCGAAACCGTGCGCCTCACTTGCGCCGGCCGCACCGATGCGGGCGTCCACGCCACGCATCAGGTCGCCCATCTCGACCTCGCCAAGGACTGGCGCACGGACACCGTCCGCGATGCCACCAACGCGCATCTGCGCCCGCATCCGGTCTCGATCGTCGGTGCCGAGATCGTCCCCGACGGTTTCGATGCGCGGCGCACGGCGATCCGCCGACACTACCGCTACCGCATCCTCAACCGCCGCTCTCCGCCCGCGATCACCCGCGGCCATGTCTGGCACGTGCCCTGGGCGCTCGACCACGAACTGATGCAGGCGGCCGGGCGCAAGCTCCTGGGCCGTCACGATTTTTCCGCCTTTCGCGCGGCCGAGTGCCAGGCGGCGAGCCCCGTGCGGACCCTCGAGCAGCTCGACGTCGAGGTTCGACCCATGGGCTTCCACGACGAGATCGTGGTCGCGACCTCGGCGCGCTCGTTCCTGCACCATCAGGTCCGCTTCATCGTCGGCACGCTGATGATGGCCGGCTGCCGGCGCCTCGGCGCGGACGACGTCGCCGACATCCTCGCCTCGCGCGACCGCAGCCGCTGTGGGCCGATGGCGCCGGCCCACGGGCTGACCTTCGTGGGGGTGGATTACGCCGAAGCGGACGGGAAATAGCCGTCCAGTACCCGCCGGTAGATCGCCGTCAGCCGCTCCAGATCCGCGACTGCCACGCACTCGTCGACCTGGTGCATGGTCTCACCCACGAGGCCGAACTCGACCACCGGGCAGGCATCCTTGATGAAACGCGCATCCGAGGTGCCGCCGGTGGTCGAGAGTGCTGGCTTGAGGCCCGTCTCCGCCTCGATCGCGCCCGCGACCAGATCGACGAAGGCGTCCGGCTGCGTGAGGAAGGCCGGTGAATTGGAAGGCTGGAGGTCGAGGCTGTAACGGACGACGTTGCCGGCCGCCCCGTCGAGCCGGCGCCGGATCTCGGCGCCCAGGCTCTCGGCGCTCCAGCCCTCGTTGAAGCGGATGTTGAACACCGCCTTGGCGCTCGCCGGGATCACGTTGGTGGCCGGGTTGCCGACGTCGATCGTCGTGAATTCCAGGTTCGAGGCATCGAAATGCGCCGTGCCGCCATCGAGCGGCTCGGCGATCAGGCCGGAGCAGAGCCGCAGCAGGCCGGGGATCGGGTTCTCCGCCCGGTGCGGATAGGCGACGTGGCCCTGGCGGCCATGCACCGTGACCGTGCCCGTCAGCGAGCCGCGCCGGCCGATCTTGATCATCTCGCCGAGGCGGTTCGGGTTGGTCGGCTCGCCGAGCAGGCAATGGTCGAAATGCTCGCCCTGGGCCCGCGCCCAGTCGAGAAGCTTGACGGTGCCGTTGATCGCCGGGCCTTCCTCGTCGCCGGTGATCAGGAAGGCGATCGAGCCGTCGAAATCCGGGCGCTCGCGCAGGAACGCCAGCGTCGCGGCGAGCTTGCAGGCGATGCCGCCCTTCATGTCGACGGCGCCCCGGCCATAAAGCAGACCGTCGGCGATCTCCCCCGAGAACGGGTCATGAGCCCAGGCGGCGGCTTCGCCCGTCGGCACCACGTCGGTATGGCCGGCGAAGAGCAGGCAGCGGCCGCCACGACCGATGCGGGCGTAGAGGTTTTCGATGTCCGGGGTGCCCGGCTCGGAAAACACCGGGCGCTCCACCGAGAAGCCGGCCCGCCCGAGCACGCTGTCGAGCAATGCCAGAGCGCCGCCCTCTTCCGGCGTCACCGAAGGACAGCGGATCAGCGATTGCGTCAGCGCGACCGGAGATGTCGGATCGAAGGTCATTCAGCCTGGCTCGTTCCGATCTTGCCCGCGGCGCCGTCGCCGAGGGCGCGGATACGCCCTGTTCACGACGCTTCGCAAGCGTTCTTGCGGCCGTTCGGACGCGATGACATTGCAGCATAACCGCGGCTCTTGATTGACAGTGCCAGTACCGTGCAAACGATTCCGACCGGAAACCACCACCTCGTGCCTGACGAGACCGGACGATCGTCCGAACGCCGCGGGCCGGAGCGTACCCCGGTGCTGATCCCGGCCATCGCCTCCTGCGACGGCGGCATGGAGTATCGCTGCGTCCTTCGCGACATGTCCGAGAACGGCGCCAAGATCGGCATTCCGCGAGCTTTCCGCTTGCCCCGCCGGTTCCGGCTAGTGACCGGTAGCAGGCCCGACGGCTTTCCGGTCAAGCTCGCCTGGCAACGGGGTGATTTCGCGGGCCTCGTGCTCGATCTGGAGGCCGACGAGGCGGAGAAGTCCTGAGCCGTCGTCCGGTCTTCCGCGAGATCGTCCGACCGCCTATCTGCCGGTGATGGCCCTCACCTCCGATGAAGTCGAACGCTACGCCCGCCACCTCGTCCTGCGCGAGATCGGCGGGCCGGGTCAGAACCGGCTCAAGGCGGCGCGGGTACTCGTGGTCGGCGCCGGCGGGCTTGGCGCACCGCTGATCCAGTATCTCGCCGCGGCCGGTATCGGCACCATCGGCATCGCCGACGACGACGTGGTTTCACTCTCGAACCTGCAGCGGCAGGTCATCCACGAGACACCCGATATCGGCCGGCCGAAGGTGGAGAGTGCGGCCGAGGCCGTGGCCCGTCTCAATCCGCATGTCCGGATCGCGACACATCCCGTCCGGCTCGACGGCGAGAGCGCCGCCACCCTGGCTACCAGGTACGACGTCGTCGCCGACGGCTCCGACAACTTCGCCACGCGCTACGCCGTGTCGGATGCTTGCTTCCACGCCCAGCGCCCACTGGTGACGGCGGCGCTCGGGCAGTTCGACGGCTCGCTCACCACGCTGCGCCCGCACGAAACCGGCGCCGACGGGCGGCCGAACCCGACCTATCGATGCCTGTTTCCGAACCCGCCTCCGGCCGGCGCCGTGCCGACCTGCGCCGAGGCCGGAGTTCTCGGAGCACTCGCCGGGGTAATGGGCTCGCTGATGGCGTTGGAGGTCATCCGGGCCATCGTGCCGTTCGGTGAATCCCTGGTCGGCCGCCTGCTGATGGTCGATGCCCGCTCGATGCGGTTCGAGACACTGGGCTATGCCTGGGACCCCGCCAACCCTCTCAGTGGAGACCGGGTAGGAGCGGTGGCGGCTCCTTGAGCGCCGAGCCGTCGAGGCAGCACTTCTTATACTTCTTGCCGCTGCCGCAGGGGCATGGATCGTTGCGGCCGACCTCCTTGAACGGGTTCTTGATCGGCTGGCCGGCGCTCTCGGCCGTCCAGGCCAGGGCGGCGGCCGGGTCGTCGAGGTAGCCGAACTTTTCGCCGGCGAACGTCTCGTAGTCCGGCGGCTGCTTCGTCGCCTGCCGGAACGCCTTGCGGAACCAGGCCAGGTCGCTGAATTCGTCGGTGATCCGGCCGTCCTTGCGGGCGGCCTCGACGCGGGGCACCAGCTCGGTTAGCCCGAGATAGGCGATCGTCTGCTCCCAGCCGAACCAGCCGGGGCTCTCCTCCACCGCCACCTGCGCGTCGTCGAAGCGCTCCAGCAGCGCGCGGGTGCCCTCCCGGTCGAGACGGCCTTCGCGGGTCAGGAAGGCCAGCGCGTTGAAGGCAGCGTTGCGCGCGAAATCGTCGATCGTGCTGTCCAGGAGAAAGCGGTGAAGCGCCGCGACATCGCCGTCGAAGGCGCTCGCCAGCGCGAGCGGCATCGTTTCCGACACGGCGTCGCCGAGGAGGCTGTCGAGGGTTTCGTCGTCATGCCGCAGCAGCCGCAGCAGCGGCGCGAACACGCGGGTGTCCCGCGCCGCCGCGAGCGCGTGCAGGCCCCAGAACAGCAGGTTCGCCTCCTCGTCGCTCGGGGCCTCGGGGTCCTCGGCCGCGAGGTCGAGCAGGCGCAGGACCTCGTCGTCCACCGTGTCCGGCGCTGCGACCGCGCGCCGAAGCGCGTCCGCAGGAAGGAAATTCGCCTTCGAGAGAAGCGAAACGAGCGCGTCGTCCATCACCATGTTCCTCAGGCGCGCAGGCTGGCGCCGGTCTTCTTGGCGACCTCGGCGACGATTTTGGCGCTCACGGCCTCGATCTCGGCATCGGTCAGCGTGCGCTCGACCGGCTGGAGCCGGACCGCGACGGCGATCGACTTCGAGCCCTCCGGGATGCCGACACCCTCGTAGACGTCGAACACCTCGATTCCCGCGATGAGCTTGCGCTCGGCCCCCTGGGCCGCGCGGATCACGTCGCCCGCCGCCACGTCGCGGCCGACCACGAAGGCGAAGTCGCGCGAGACCGGCTGCAGACCGGAGAGCGCCAGCACCGGCTTCACCTTCGTCGGCTTGAATTTCGGCAGCGGCAGTGCATCGAGCCTGACCTCGAAGGCGACGAGGGTGCCCTTGAGGTCGAGGGCCTTCATCGCCGCCGGGTGGATCTCGCCGAACCAGCCGACCGGGTTCTTGGGGCCGAACTGCAGCGTGCCGGAGCGGCCGGGGTGCAGCCAGGCCGGGCCGCCGGCGACGATCTGCAGGCTGCCGGTCTGGATGCCGAGCGCCGTCAGCAGCGCGAGCGCGTCGGCCTTGGCTTCGAAGGCGTCGACGACGGCCGCGGTGCCGCTCCAGTGGCGCCCGTCGCCCCCGTGGCGGGCGCTGCCGCGCCGGATCGCGGCGGCGCGAATGCTCTGGCCCTCGGGCTGATCGGTCTCGAAGCACTGTCCGACTTCGAACAGGGCGACGTCGCCGTAGCCGCGGTCGGCATTCGTCTGGGCGGCGCGCAGCAGCCCCGGCACGAGGCTCGGGCGCATGTCGGAGAGGTCGGCAGCGATCGGATTGGCCAAGGCCAGATCTGCGCCGCCGCCGCCGAACAGGCAGGCATCCTCGTGGCGGACGAAGGACCAAGTCACGGCCTCCAGCAGGCCACGGCTCGCCAGCGCCCGCTTGGCGCTGCGGGTCCGCCGCTGAAGCACGGTAAGCTTCGGACCGACCGCGTTCACGTCCGCGCGCAGCAGCGGTTTTGGTTCGATGCGGTCGAGGCCGGCGATGCGGATGACTTCCTCGACGAGATCGGCCTTGCCCTCGACGTCGGGCCGCCATGACGGGGTCAGCACCTTCACCCTGTCGCCGGTGCCGGCGACATGGAAGCCGAGCGTCTCCAACGTCACCTTCATCTCGGCTCGCGACAGCTCGATGCCGGCAAGACGCCGCACCTCCGTCCAGGGGAAGTCGATGACGCGGTCGGTGTCGGGCATCTCGCCGGCGATCGTCGCCTGGGTCGGCGTGCCGCCGCAGGTGTCGACGACGAGTTTCGTCGCCAGATCGAGCCCCGGAAGCACGAAGGCCGGATCGACGCCGCGCTCGAAACGGTAGCGCGCATCAGTGATCACCCCGAGGCGGCGACCGGTGCGAGCGATATTCTTCGGATCCCAGAGCGCCGCCTCGATCAGAACGTCGGTGGTGCTCGCGTCGCAGCCCGAGGCCTCGCCGCCGATGATGCCGCCGATCGACTCGACGCCGTTCTCGTCCGCGATCACCACGGTGTCGCCGTCCAGCTGGTAGGTGCGGCCGTCGAGCGCCTTGAGTTCCTCGCCTTCGCCTGCCCGCCGGATGGTCAGGCCGCCTGCGACCTTCTTCGCGTCGAAGACATGGAGCGGCCGGCCGCGGTCGAAGGTCATGTAGTTGGTGATGTCGACGAGCGCATTGATCGGGCGCAGGCCGATGGCGCGCAGCCGTGCCTGCATCCAGGCCGGCGACGGGCCATTGGTAACGCCGCGCACGAGCCGCAGGGCGAAGACGGGGCAGAGGGCCGGGTCGTCGCCGAGCTCGATCGTCACCGGCACCGTGCAGGCGCCCTCCCCGCGCACGGGCGGGAAGGCGTCGCGCTTGAGAGTGCCGATGCCGGTCGCCGCGAGGTCGCGGGCGATGCCGTGGATCGAGGCGCAGTCCGCGCGGTTCGGCGTCAGGTTGATCTCGATGACCGAATCGTCGAGCCCGGCATAGAGCGGATACGGCTGACCCGTGGGCGCATCGGCCGGCAGGTCGAGAATGCCGTCGTGATCGTCGCCGAGACCAAGCTCCGCGCCGGAGCAGAGCATGCCGCGGCTCTCGACGCCGCGGATGGTGCCCACCGACAGGGTGATGTTCTTGCCGGGCACGTAGGTGCCGGCCGGCGCGAAGACCGATTTCATGCCCGCCCGCGCGTTCGGCGCGCCGCAGACGACCTGGATCGGCGCGCCGTCGCCCGCATCCACCATGCAGACGCGCAGGCGGTCGGCGTTGGGGTGTGGCTCGGCGCTGATGACGTTCGCGACGACATACGGCTTCAGCGCCGCCGCCTTGTCCTCGATCGCCTCGACCTCGAGCCCGATGCGGGTGAGCGTATCGGCGATGGTTTCAAGGGACGCCTCGGTGTCGAGGTGGTCCTTGAGCCAGGAAAGGGTGAATTTCATCGTTCAGATCCCTCGCGGCCGCTATCGCGCTTCGCTGGGTCGAACCCGGTCGAAGGCGGGGCGCCGCGGTTCAAGCAGTGAGGCCGCCGACAAGGCTCGGCACGTCCAGCGGCCGGAAGCCGTAATGCTCGATCCACCGCACGTCCGCCTCGAAGAACGGACGCAGGTCCGGCATGCCGTATTTCAGCATGGCGAGGCGGTCGATGCCCATGCCGAAGGCGAAGCCTTGGAACTGGTCGGGGTCGAGGCCGCAATTCTTCAGCACGTTCGGGTGGACCATGCCGCAGCCGAGCACCTCCAGCCAGTCCGTGCCCTCGCCAAAGCGGATCTCACCCCCTTTACGCGAGCACTGGATGTCGACCTCGGCCGACGGCTCGGTGAACGGGAAGAACGAGGGCCGGAAGCGCATGCCGACGCTCTCGACCTCGAAGAAGGCGCGGGCGAAGGTTTCCAGCACCCATTTCAGGTTGGCGATGTTGGCCTGACGGTCGATCACCAGCCCCTCGACCTGATGGAACATCGGGGTGTGGGTCTGGTCGGAATCGTGCCGGTAGGTGCGGCCCGGGATAATCACGCGGATCGGCGGCTCGACGGCGCGCATCGTCCGGATCTGGACCGGCGAGGTGTGCGTGCGCAGCACCTTGCGCCGGCCGAGATGGTCGGGCGCGAGGAAGAAGGTGTCGTGCATCTCCCGCGCGGGGTGTCCCTCGGGGAAGTTGAGCGCCGTGAAGTTCAGCTCGTCCGTCTCGACGTCGGGACCTTCCGCGACGGAAAAACCCATATCGGCGAAGATCGCCGTGATCTCGTCGATGACCTGGCTGATCGGATGGATGCGCCCGCGCATCTCCGGTGCTTCGCGAAGGGGCAGCGTGACGTCGATCCGTTCGGAGGCGAGCCTTGCGTCGAGGGCGGCGGCCTGCAGCGCATCACGGCGTGTGCCGAGGGCGCCGGCGACGCGGTCGCGCAGGCCGTTGATGAGGGGCCCGCGCTCCTTGCGCTCCTCCGGAGTCATCGCGCCGAGCGTCTTCAGCAGTTCGGAGACGGCGCCCTTCTTGCCGAGCGCCGAGACGCGCACCGCGTCGAGCGCAGCTTCGTCGGAGGCCCCGCCGACCTGCTCCAGCAGGCTGTGTTCGAGGGTATCGAGATCGGTCATCGCTGGTCCCGGGAGCGGCGGTGAACGCGCTGCTTTCGCGCTTCGCGCGGGGTCACGCAAGCGCGGCGAAAAAAGAAGGCGCGGCGCCTGGAGCGCCGCGCCTTGTCAGCTCGAAAGCTAGGCTTGGGGCTCAGGCCGCCTTGGCGGTCTCGGCCGGGAGTGCGGCCTTGGCCTTCTCGACGATCGCGGCAAAGCTCGCCGGCTCGTGGATGGCGATCTCGGACAGGGCCTTGCGGTCGACCTGGATGCCGGCCAAGGCGAGCGCGTTGATGAAGCGCGAATAGGTCAGGCCATGCTCACGGACGGCCGCGTTGAGACGCTGGATCCAGAGGGCGCGGAAGGTGCGCTTCTTGTTCTTACGATCGCGGTAGGCATACTGCATGCCCTTCTCGACCGCCTGCTTGGCGATCCGGATCGTATTCTTGCGCCGGCCGTAATAGCCCTTGGCGGCCTTCAGAACTTTTTTGTGCTTTGCGTGACTGGTCACGCCGCGTTTGACGCGGGCCATGGGAGATCTCCTGGATTACGAAATGAGCAAAATCGGCGTGTGAGAGAAGGCTTACCGGCTGTTGGGCAGGAAGTACTTCTTCACATTGGCGGCGTCGCCCTCGAACAGGGTCGTGGTGCCGCGCAGGTTGCGGATCTGCTTCGTGGTCCGCTTGATCATCCCGTGGCGCTTGCCGGCCTGGGCGTACATCACCTTGCCGGTGCCGGTGATCTTGAAGCGCTTTTTGGCGCCCGATTTGGTCTTCAGCTTGGGCATTTCGCTCTCCTGGCGCAAAACCCCGCCGGCCGGTGGACCGGGGATGTCAGCGCGAATGATGCTTTTTGAAAGCAACGGAAACCGCCACGGCAGCCCTATCGGCCGGGCGGTTCGACGCGGGCGGCTTATGGCAGAAAGCTTGCCCGCTATCAACGTGCTCGCGAGACGGCCTTCCGACGGGTCATCCCCTTCGCCGTCGGCGCCTCGAACACAGTGAGGAAGTGCCTCGCCGTGGCTGCCGTCTGCGTTTGGCTGAGCTCTTGCAAGGCAACCGCCCGCACCTGTGTCTAGCGGGAATAGCGGGGGCTCAGGGAAATCGCGGTGGCGTGAGACCCCAAGCGGAACCATAAACCTTGGCCGTCGGTTTCGTTCATGTGGCGCTCAGGCCGACTCAGTACAAAGTCCCGGCAACAAAGCATTCTCGTTCATAGGAGACGTGTTCGTGCGCATTGCCATGGTTGCCCCGCTTGCAGAGGCCGTTCCGCCGAAGTTCTACGGTGGTACCGAGCGCGTCGTTTCGTGGATCACGGAAGAGTTGGTTCGTCAGGGTCATGACGTGACTCTATTCGCAAGTGGTGATTCGGAGACGTCTGCAAAGCTTGCAGCCTGCCACCCTGAAGGTCTGCGCCTGCTCGGTTATCGCGACCACACCGCCGGCCACCTTGCCATGCTGCATCACGTGCATCGCCGGGCCCACGAGTTCGACATCATCCACTTCCACATCGATCTCTTGCAGTATCCTATGTTCGAGGATCTGTACCATAAGACCCTGACGACCATGCATGGCCGTCTGGATGTTCCGGACTTCATGCCGGTCTACAAGACCTTCACCGGCATGCCGCTCGTGTCGATTTCCGATAACCAGCGCGAACCGATGCCGGAGGATTCCAACTGGCTGGCCACGATCCATCACGGCCTGCCGAAGGAGAACTGCCCGTACTATCCCGAGTCGAAGGGTGGGTACCTCGCCTTCCTCGGCCGCATCTCGCCGGAGAAGCGTCCCGACCGCGCCATCGAGATGGCGAAGCGCTCCGGCATTCCGCTGAAGATCGCCGCCAAGGTCGACAAGGCCGACCAGGATTACTGGGACGACGTCATCGAGCCGATGATCCATCACCCGCTGATCGAGTATATCGGCGAGATCAACGAGGAACAGAAGAAGGACTTCCTCGGCAACGCACTGGCCCTCGCCTTCCCGATCGATTGGCCGGAGCCCTTCGGCCTCGTGATGATCGAGGCGATGTCGGCCGGTACACCGGTGATCGCCTTCCGCAACGGCTCTGTTCCCGAGGTCATCAAGGACGGCGTCGGCGGCTTCGTGGTCGACACGATGGACGAGGCGGTCGAGGCCTGCATCAAGGCCAAGGATCTGTCCCGGGCCGGCGTGCGCCAGCATTTCGAGAGCCAGTTCACCGCCGAGGTGATGGTGAACAAGTACGTCGCCGCCTACGAGCAGCTGCTCGCCAGCCGCGGCAACGTCGTCGACCTGCCGACCGCCGGCAGCTTCAGCCCGCAATATGGCGAGGTGAATGGCTCACCCCGTCCCTCGATCAACGTCGCGGCCCTTCCGGCCTGACGCAAGCGATCGGCGCCGGCCCCCTCGCCGGCGCTACGATCGCCCCTAACTGACGCTTCGACGCTGGCCGCCGCTTCGCTCACCGCGCATCGGCGGCCTTTATGATTCGCGCTGCAGCGCGGACACTCCGGCATCATCCCAGCAGAGGGCATTCGGTATGGCAGTTGACGAGGCATCGGCGAAGGCCAAGGTCATCTCTTCCGACGACACGAACCCTCAGCCGATCCTTGGCTTCCAGGACGCCGACGAGGCGCTTCCGCAATACCATATCGAGGCCCAGACCTCGCTCGTTGAGCGTCCGCTTCGCGCCCTGAAATACGGCGAAGCGTTCGCGGTCCTCGACACCTACGGCGACATCGGCGTCTTCCCCGGTCCCGAGGGCATCTATTTCCAGGACACGCGCTATCTCTCGCGCCTCGCCTTCACCGTCGAGGACCAGCGTCCGCTGATCCTGTCCTCCGTGATGCAGGACGACAACGGCGCACTCAGCGTCGACATGACGACGCCTGACATCCGGATCGATGCGCAGGACGAGACCTCGCTGCCGCGCGAGTTGATCGCGATCGAACGCACCAAGTTTCTGTTCCGCGCTACCTGCTACGATCGCATCGGGCTCCGAAACTACGACACCCGTCGCCGTACGCTGCGGATCGCCGTGACCTTCGATGCGGATTACCGCGACCTGTTCGAGGTCCGCGGTACGGCCCGTACCCGCTTCGGCAAGCGCACCGTGCAGGTGTCGAGCCCGAGCGAGGTGCAGTTTCGCTATGTCGGCCTCGACGAGATCGTGCGGACCACTTCCGTGCATTTTGGCCCCAAGCCAGTACGGATCGAGCCGGGCCGTGCCGAGTTCGAGGTGTCGATGGCGCCGGGCGAGCACACTTCGCTGTTCATCCGCGTCGTCTGCGATTCTCACCGCGCCTTCACCAGCGCGCCGAGCGCGGAGCGGACCGGCGAGGATTCGGCGGCGGCCCTCTCGCGCGCCTCCGGCAGTGGTGGCGACCAGCCGACCCGGGGCCTGCCCGAGGGCCGCGTCTTCGCGCGCGCCTATCGCGACAGCCGCCGCGACCAACGCCAACTCACGGCGGGCATCACCACGATCATCTCGTCGAACGACCAATTCAACGAGGCGCTCTGCCGGGCGACCGCCGACCTCTACATGCTGGCGAGCCGGACGCAGGAGGGCATCTACCCCTTCGCCGGCATCCCCTGGTATTCCACCGTGTTCGGCCGCGACGGCATCATCACCGCGATGATGGCGCTCTGGATCGACCCGAATTTCGGCAAGGGCGTGCTGCGTTTCCTCGCGGCGACACAGGCCAAGACCGTCGATCCGGCCGCCGACGCCCAGCCCGGCAAGGTGTTGCACGAGACCCGTCGTGGCGAGATGGCGATGCTCGGCGAGGTGCCGTTCCGGCACTATTACGGCACTATCGACGGCACGCCGCTCTTCGTGATGCTGGCTTGGGAATACTACGCCGTCACCGGCGACCTGGAGACGATCAAGGCGATCTGGCCGTCGATCGAGCTCGCCCTGGACTGGATCGACCAGTACGGCGACCGGGACGGCGACGGCTTCGTCGAATACGCCCGTGAGACCGAGCAGGGGCTGGCGAACCAGGGCTGGAAGGACAGCCACGATTCGATCTTTCACGCCGACGGCACCATGGCCAAGGCGCCGATCGCGCTCTGCGAGGTGCAGGGCTACGTCTTCGCGGCCAAGAAGGGTGCCGCCAAGCTCGCAAGCCTGCTCGGCCAGGAAGGCCGCGCCGAGACGCTGAAGGCCCAGGCGCGCGACCTGCGGGAGGCCTTCGACAAGGCTTTCTGGTGCGAGGAGATCGGCACCTATGCCATCGCCCTCGATGGCGAGAAGCGGCAATGCGCCGTGCGCTCGTCGAATGCCGGCCACGCCCTGTTCACCGGCATCGCCCTGCCGGAGCGGGCGGAGGCGGTGGCGGGCCAGCTGCTCTCGACGGACGGTTACAACGGCTGGGGTATCCGCACGCTCGCCAAAGGACAGGCGCGCTACAACCCGATGTCCTACCACAACGGCTCGATCTGGCCGCACGACAACGCGATGATCGCGTTGGGCTTTGCCCGCTACGGCCTCAAGGCCGAGGCGGCGCGGGTGTTCGAGGGGCTGTTCGACACCGCCCTCTACCAGGATCAGAAGCGCCTGCCGGAACTGTTCTGCGGTTTCATGCGGCGGCGTCAGCGCGGGCCGGTGAATTACCCGGTCGCCTGCTCGCCGCAGGCCTGGGCGGCGGCGACGCCCTTCGCGCTGCTCGCCTCCTGCCTCGGCCTGGAGATCGAACACGACAAGAACCGGATCCGGCTGCGCAATCCGATCCTGCCGCGCTTCCTCGACGGCATCACGCTGTACAACCTGAAGCTCGGCGCATCGCGGGTGGATTTGCGTGTCCACCGCCACGGCGACGACGTCACCGTCGCGGTGGAGCGTCGGATCGGCGACGTGCAGATCTCGCTGCTGAAGTAGAAGGACGCTGGGGTGTCGGCCGACTGGGTCGGCACTCCCTTCTCCATCATTCCGGGAATCGTTAAGGGCGAAAATCTCGAATGATGGAGGTGCCGTCGCTGCTCAACAGGTCGCCGATACGAAAACGCCGCCTCTCCGGGAGGCGGCGAAAACGGCGATCGGCTGAAAACTACGCGACCAAACTGCGGTCAACGCGGTGCCAGGATCATGATCATCTGGCGGCCTTCGAGCATCGGCTCGCTCTCGACCTTGGCAATCTCGGCTGTCTCGGTCTTCACACGCTCCAGAAGACGCAGTCCGATGTCCTGGTGGGCCATCTCGCGACCGCGGAAGCGCAGGGTGACCTTCACCTTGTCGCCCTCTTCGAAGAACCGGTGCACCGACTTCATCTTGGTGTCGTAGTCGTGCTTGTCGATCCCGGGACGGAGCTTGATCTCCTTCACCTCGACCGTCTTCTGGCGCTTGCGCGCCTCGTTCTGCTTCTTCTGCTCGAGGAAGCGGAAACGCCCGTAATCGAGGAACTTGCAGACGGGAGGTACGGAGTTCGGCGCGATCTCGACGAGGTCGAGCCCGACTTCCTCGGCCATGGCCAAGGCGTCGAAGAAGGATACGACGCCCTTGTTCTGCCCGTCTTGGTCGATGAGCTGAACGTCACGGACGCCCCGGATGTCGCGGTTCGCGCGCGGCCCGTCCTTCTGCGGGGCCGGCATCGCTCTCATGGGTCTACGAATGGCTTTATTCTCCTAAAACAGCGAAGGGCAGCGCGGATCCGCCCCTTGGCAGGTCCCGGCCACCATGTGAACCGGCTTGGCCGGTTTGCAGCACCTTGGCAAAACCTCTCGGCAAGTCAACTCGTCGATCACGGATCGGTTCATCCCAAGATCCGCTCCGCCTACGTGGCCGGCGCCAAGCCTTACGCCCTGCGCGGCCTGAGGAGGCCATCATAGACGTCCAGGGTGTCGGCGACCATCGTCTCCAGGGAGAAGTGGCTTTCGACATGCGCCCTCGCCCGAAGGGCCAGGGCATCGCGCGCGCTGGCACCGAGGGAGAGCAGTTCGCCGAGCGCATCGGCGAGAGCGACCGCATCGTTCGGCGGCACGCGCCAGCCCGTACGTCGGGACGGCTCGACCTCAGGGGGAGCGAGCACCGTTTCCGGCACGGCTCCGATGTCGGTGACGACCACGGGAGTTCCGAGCGCCTGCGCTTCGACCGCCGATCGTCCGAACGCCTCTGGCTCGACCGACGGTACGGCGACGACAGAGGCTGCCCGGAAGGCAGCCGGCATGTCGTTGCAATGGCCGACGCGACGCACGATCCCGCCGAGGCCGCGCGCCGCGACGAGGGAATCGAGTTCGCGCTCGTAGCTCGTGCGTCCCTGCGCATCACCGGCAAGGACCACCGCGATGTCCTTGAGTCCGCGGTCCCGCAACAAGGCCGCCGCCTCGATCAGCACGCGCTGCCCTTTCCAGGCAGTCAGACGGGCCGCCAGCAGGATGATCCGCTCGTGCGAGGCCACGCCCCAGGATCGGCGCAAGGCTTCGACCCGCCCGGCCGTGGCGGCGCCGGGACTGAAGGTAGAAAGATCCGTCCCACGGTGAATGACCCGGATCCGGTCCTTCGCCTGGTCGGGGTGCCGGTTGCGGATGAGATCTGCCGTGTAGTGCGAGTTGGCGATGACGACATCGCCGCGCGCCATCACCGAATTGTAGAGCACCTTGACGCCACTGAGGCCGGAATAGCTGCCGTGATAGGTCGTCACGAAGGGGAGCTTGAGCCGTCGCGCTGCGCCTAGGGCGACCCAGGCCGGGGCGCGCGAGCGCGCATGGATCAGGCTGACGCCCTCCCGTCGGCACAGGCTGGTCAACTTCAGGACGTTGAGCGCCATCGCCGCCGGATTCTTGGAATCGGCGGGGAACGGCAGCCAGACGCCACCCTTGGCCTGCAACTCGCCGACGAGCCGGCCGCCCTCGGTGGCCACGAGCGCCCGGCCGCCTGCCGCCGCGATGGCCTCCGCGATATCCACCGTCGTGCGCTCTGCGCCGCCGGCATTGAGAGCCGGAATGATCTGCAGGATATTTTGACCGGCGAGCGGCGCGGCCTCGCCGGGAAATGCCGAGCGGATCGCCTCGCTCATCGCAAAAACCCCGGCCGACCGGCTTCGGCAATGGCCGGTCCGGTCGTCGGCCGTGCGGCCGTGCATCGCGCTGCCTCAAGGCAGTCGGCCGTTTCGATCTCCATCATTGCTTCAAGATCGCGCGCGCGCTTTAGGTTTCCGTAAACGAAGCCCGGAAGCTCTGTGGACGGACCCGGCTTGCGTGAGAGGAACGGCAAGGCATGGCATCTCAAACCGACGCACTTCGGGACGATCTGCCGATCGTCAAGATCTCTGTCGGAGCCGGTGGCGATCGTCGCGACATCGCCGTACGTGTCCGCTCCGGCGAAGGCCGTCCGATCGTCTGGCTCGGCGGATTTCGGTCGGACATGCGCGCCACCAAGGCGTTGGCGCTCGATGCCTGGGCGGCGAGCCACGGGCGTCCGCTCGTGCGGTTCGACTACACGGGGCACGGCATATCGGGGGGGCGCTTTGCCGATGCCGTGACCTCGACCTGGGTCGAAGATGCGCTCGCGGTCCTGGAACGTTTTGCGGATGATCGCCCGGTCCTCGTCGGCTCGTCGATGGGTGGCTGGGTAACCTGTCTCGCCGTTCGCGAGCGGCTCGCGCACGGGTGCCCGGCCCCGGCAGGAATCGTACTGATCGCGCCAGCGCTCGACTTCACGCATGACCTGATGTGGGAGGCTTTTCCCGCCGAGGTCCGGGCCGAGATCGAGCAGAACGGCGTCTGGTATCGGAAAACGGACTACGCCCCCGAGCCCGATCCGATCACTTTGGCTCTGATCGAAGACGGCCGGCGCAACCGGCTCCTGACGGGACCATTGGACTTGCGCTGCCCGGTCCACATTCTCCAGGGGATGAACGATCCAGACGTACCCTATGCGCACGCCCTGAAGACCGTCGCACAGCTTCCGGCAGCTGGCACCCTGCTGACCCTGATCAAGGATGGCGACCACCGTTTGTCGCGGCCACAGGACATCGGTCTGATCCTGCGCACCGTTGCGGCGATCGCCGACTAGGATCAGGGACCGGCTCTCGCCGCTCCCTGATGGCTCCCGTCAGTGCAGGCTTACTGTGTGGAGATCGTGCGCCATCGCGTTCGCCACGGCGACGTCATGCGAGTCGGCCAGCAGGATCGGCGCACCGCTCGCCGACAGCAGCGCGAAGAGGTCCAACCCAGGGGTCAAGTCGGGCGCCTGCGGAAACAACCGACGGACCTCGTCCGAGCGGATCGCGCGGACATAGGCGATCTGACCCTCGCCGAGAGAGGCAAACTCGGCCGGGTTGAACTGTGGTGCAACCGTGGAAGTCGTGTCGAGGTCTGTCATGCGTTGCCCTCCAAGTGGCAGAGCGTTCTCCGGCATGTGGTCCCGCCTCAGTGCGGCGACAACTCCGGATCGGTGAAACGATCATCCCGTCAGGTGTGAGACCTCACCCATCCTTGTCTCAAGTGTCCCTGGCGACGATCGCGATCTTGCGGACGACCCGTTCCGGCTCTGGCCGTGCCAAGTCGATGGACAGAAGTCCGTTCGACAGGTCGGCACCGAGCACCTCCATCCCGTCCGCGAGCAGGAAAGTGCGCTGGAACTGCCGGGCAGCGATGCCGCGATGCAGGAACTGACGCGTCTTGTCGTCGATCTGCCGGCCACGGACGACCAGCTGGTTCTCTTCCAGCATCACGTCGAGCTGGTCGCGGGTGAAGCCGGCGACAGCGAGGGTGATGCGCAGACGCTCCGGTTCGCACGCGGTGCGCGGCACACGCTCGATATTGTAGGGCGGATAGCCGTCGTTCGCGGCCTTCGACACGCGGTCGAGAGCCTGTTCGATCTCGTCGAAGCCCAACAGGAACGGGTGCCCGAACGGAGAAGGCCGTGTCATCGTCTCGCGCGAACCTTTCGAAGCCTCAGGATGGCACCGGAAAGGCGCGTCCAGATAAGCACTTCGTGGATCAGGAAGCCCGCTCGCTGCAGCGCTTCCGGCGGCGATGGCTCGCCGTTACCATCGATATGGAGGGCGCACCGGGTGCGATCAAGCCACGCCGTGGCTCGGCAACGGGCGATCCGAACGGGCCCATTCCGACGAAGCCCGCCGACGACGACGGCCCGATACCCGAAGCACCGTCATCCTTCGGGTAACCAATCCTCAACCATCGCGTGGGAACGCAACCGGGCCTGGTGGTTTCGGGCATCCATTTAACCCTATCGCAACGTCCCTCAAGCAGTTTGCAGGAGCCGAAGGTCGACCAACAGATCTCCGACAGACATCGCGCAAGCTGCCAGACCAGGATTTGCACCATGAAGACCATCATGAAGCGCTTCGCCGCCGACGAGTCCGGCGCGACCGCCATCGAGTACGGCCTCATCGCCTCGCTCGTCGCCGTTGCCATCATCGCTGGAGCGACGACCCTCGGCACGAAGCTCAACACCACCTTCAACGGCATCGCCGGCAAGCTGAACGCTCCGACCTGAGCTGTCGGCCGACGATCTCGTCGTCCTACATCGACTGTTACTGTTGAAAGGGCCGCTCCTAGGATCGGCCCTTTCAAGTCATCAGACGCACGATCGCGGCCGCCCGGACCGCATCAGGAGTTTCACGGTATGGGCGCCTCGGGTCTTCTCGTCGTTTTTCCGTTCCTGATGGCTTATGCCGCCTCGAGCGATCTCTTGACGATGACCATCCCGAACTGGATTTCGCTTGCGCTGATCTCCGGCTTCGCCATCGTCGCCACCTTCTCCGGGCTCGGATGGGCGGAGATCGGTTGGCATGTCGGGGCTGCGGCGTTGACGTTGTGCGTGACCTTCGCACTCTTCGCCCGCGGGTTGATCGGTGGTGGAGATGCCAAGCTCGCCGCCGCGACGACACTGTGGCTCGGTGCCGGCAACATGCTGGATTACCTGCTCGTCGCTTCGGTTCTCGGCGGTGGCTTGACCCTTGGATTGCTGACCGCCCGGTCACATCCTCTGCCGTCGCTGCTGGTTCGCCTCCCCTTCGCCGTCCATCTGCACGATCGCACGACCGGCGTGCCATACGGCATCGCGCTCGCTGTGGCCGGTCTCGTCGTCGTACCGCAGACGGTGCTCTGGTCGGACCTGCTCGGCCTTTGAGCCAGCGTCGATGAGACGGCCACTCCCCTCTGTGTAGAGAAGCCGATTCTCAGTCGAGCCTGTGGCAAATCGAGATGCCAGCTGGATTACTTTCCATCTCGGATTGAGACTTCGCGAGATCCATCGACCTATGCGGGAACCGACACATCGATATGGCGACGCAGGACGACACCGCGCGCGTTGCGGGGTGACTTGATCACGATCGGTTAACCCTAATTTGAGGAATCCCGCTCAAACCTGACGAACGAACGGCGCTTGAGCCGTCGTCAGGACATTGGCTCCGATGAAACCAGCCCGCCTCGCCGTCCTCGCCATCGCGCTCGTCGCGGGCGGTGGCGCGGCGTATCTGATGAGCGGCGAGGAAGCCCCTCCGCCCGCTCCGGCGTCTGCGCCCGCTGTGGCGATGACGGATGTGCTGGTCGCGGCGGCAGACCTGCCCGTCGGCCAAACTCTCAAGGCTCAGGATCTGCGCTGGCAACCCTGGCCGGACCAAGCGTTGACTGCGGGCTACATCACCCGCTCCGCAGTTCCCAAAGGGCTCGAAGACGCGTCCGGATCGATCATCCGCACGAGCTTCCTCGCCAACGAGCCGATCCGTACCGAAAAGCTTGTGAAGGCTGGCAGCGGTTTCATGTCGGCGATCCTGCCTTCGGGCATGCGCGCCGTCGCGATCGAGATCGCCAAAGGCGGGTCGAGTTCGGCCGGCGGCTTCGTGCTTCCCAACGACCACGTCGACGTCATCAGCATCAGCGTCGCCAAGGCCGGACCGGGCGGGAGCAGCGAGCAGCCCGTCCAGACGGCCCAGACCCTGCTCACCGACATCCGCGTGCTGGCGGTCGGCCAGGTCGTCCAGGAGCGCAACGGCGAGACCGTGGTCACCGGGGAAACGGCGACGCTCGCGTTGACTCCGGCCCAGGCCGAGACGGTGACGCTCGCCCAGAAGGTCGGCTCGATCTCCCTCGTGCTGCGCAGCATCCTCGATACCGGCAAAGCCAACGACACGGCGTCCGCAGAGCCCGCGCCAGAGACGGCGCTCACGGTCGTCCGCTTCGGCGTCGCCCAGAAGCAGCTGCGTAAGTGAGGAGCGCCATGATGACGATGAACCGCAAGCGTCTGCTCCTTCCCGCCCTCTGCACGCTCGCAATGGCCTGTGTGGCCTTCGGCCGTGCGGAGGCGCAGCCCGACCCGCGCCTCGGTCAAGCTCCCGTGCTTTCGGTGGGGGCGAACGAATCCTCGGCCTCGCGCAGGGTCGACCTCAGCATCGGCCGTTCCCTGATCGTCGACCTTCCGCGCGATGCGAAGGAGGTGTTCGTCGCCAATCCGGCGGTCGCCAACGCGGTGGTGCGCTCGACACGCAAGGTCTTCATCATCGGCATCACCAACGGTGCGACCTCGATCTTCGTGATGGATGGCGACGGTCGTCAGATCGCGGCCCTCGATGTCACCGTTGCGCGCGATATCAGCGTCCTGCGCCAAACACTGAACCAGAGCATTCCGGGCGGCCGCTTCGACGTCCGCGCGGCGGGCGACTCTTTCATCCTGACCGGGAGTGTCGCGTCGGCCTCGGAGGCGCAGCAGGCCGTCGATATCGCCAACGGCTTCGTCGGAGCGAGCGGTGGCGGTGCCGGGGGCACCCGCGGCGCCATCATCAACAACCTGACGATCCGCGAGAAGGATCAGGTGATGCTGCGCGTCACCGTGGTCGAGGTGGCGCGCGTCGTGCTCAAGCAGTTCGGGGTGAACCTGAGCGGAGGCTGGTCGAACCTCAATCTCGTCAACGCGACCCCGCTTTCGCTGTCTGGCGGCCAGTTCCCGTCTGGCAACCTCCTTTCCGGTACGGTCAACACCGGCGGTGGCGGAAGTCTGACCGCCACCCTGCGAGCCTTCGAGCAGGCTGGCGTCTCGCGCATCCTGGCCGAGCCCACGCTGACCGCCGTTTCCGGCGAATCGGCGAATTTTACCGCTGGCGGGGAAATTCCGGTGCCGGCCAGCCAGGCCTGCGCCGTCGGCGGTCTGAACTGCGTGGTCGGCATCCAATACAAGCCCTACGGCGTCTCGCTGGTCTTTACCCCGATCGTTCTGTCGGAGAACCGGATTTCGATCCGCGTCGGCACCAACGTGACCGAGATCGACCCGCAGAACTCGTTCACTTTCGTCAGCGGAAGCACCAGCACCTCCGTGCCGGGCGTCACGGTCCGCAAGTCGGAGACGACGGTGGAGCTCGCCTCCGGCGCGACGATGATGACGGCCGGCCTGATCCAGCAGAAGTCGAAGGCCGCAATCAACGGCCTGCCGGGGCTCATCAACCTGCCGATCCTCGGCGCCCTGTTCCGCTCGCGCGACTACCAGCGCCAGGAGACGGAACTGATGATCATGGTCACTCCGTACATCGCCAAGGCGATGCAGCCGCAGCAGGTCGCGCGCCCCGACGACGGATTCGTCGATGCCACCGATCTGCAGGGTGTGCTGCTCGGCCGGCTGAACCGGATCTACGGCTCCGCCGGCGGCAGCTCGCTGGGACGCGGCTATCGTGGCCGCGTCGGCTTCATCGCCGACTGAGCCGGCTCTCCCCGACCCCTCACCGACATCCATGGCCGGCCCGAGGCCGCAGCAGGATCGCGAACGATGGCCCTCTACGCTCCCCTGACGCCGACGTCCCGATCGCCCCTGGCGTTGGCGGCGTTGGTGCTGCTCGCCGCTTCGCTCGGTGCCTGCAAAAGCGACCGTGTCACCGCGACGGGGTCCATCTACCCCGACGACGTGCGCGCGCGGCATCCCATCGTCCTCGCCGACGGCATCCGCACTCTGGATGTCTTTCCCACCGGCCCCGGTCATCTCGACCCGCGCCAGGCGGCGGATGTCGATGCCTTCCTGCTCGAATTCCGCCGCTACGGCCGCGGGCGGCTCGCCATCGACATTCCGCGCGGCGTGTCTCCCGGCGTCAGTGCGGCTGTCGAGCGCACCGGTGCTGCAATCCGCAGGCGTAGCACGGAGGGCGGCGTTCCGTCTGGTGCCGTCGTCGTAGCGAGCTACGCCGTCGCCGACCCGTCCCTCGCCTCGCCGCTGAGACTCAGCTTCGAACGTATGGAGGCTAAGGTCGCGAGCGCTTGTGGGATGTGGCCGCAGGATCTCGGCGTCAGCAACCCGGCCTTCAACCTGCGCAACGAGCCGTCCTGGAATCTCGGCTGTGCCACGCGCTCCAATATCGCTGCGCAGGTTGCCGATCCCGTGGACCTCGTCCGCGGCCGCCCGGAAGGCCGGATCGACACCGTTCGCCGGTCCCAGGTCATCGACAAGCTGCGCCAAGGCAACGATCCGTCAACCACATGGAGGCAGGATGGGACGGCCAACGTGAAGGGTGCGCTCCAGTAGCTGGGCGCACCAGCAGGCGGCCGGTTCGTCCCGCGTCGCTTGCCACCGAAGGCGCGCAAGCACTCGAATCGGAAACGAGACATGCCGGACCCGAACGAGGCCATCGACCGCATCATTGCCCCGGTGCCTCGGATCACCATCCAGGCCTTTTGCGAGACGCCGGAGACATCCGCGCTGATCGAGGCGGCGGTCGGCGACCGGCGCATGCAGAAGGCCCATGTGCGCATCCAGATGGGTGGCGGTGCGGCCGCGGTGGAAGCGTTCCGGCAGGCGCCGACGCCGAACGTAATCGTCATCGAGATCCAGGGGCCGAAATCGCGCCCCCTCGAATGCCTCGATTCCCTCGCCGAGGTTTGCGACCCCGGCACCAAGGTCATCATCATCGGCCACGTCAACGACGTGATGCTCTATCGCCAGTTCCTCCAGCGCGGCGTCAGCGAATACCTGATGGCGCCGGTCGAACCGCTCGGCCTGATCACCGCGATCTCGGACCTGTTCTCAGCGCCGGGGGCCAAGCCCGTCGGCCGGACCATCGCCGTCTTCGGCGCCAGAGGGGGCGCCGGAGCCTCGACGATCGCTCACAACCTCGCCTGGACCGTAGCGCGCGAGCACGGAACCGCGACGGTGATCGCGGACCTGTCCATTGCCTTCGGCACGGCCAGCCTCAACTTCAACCAGGATCCGCCGCAGGGCATCGCCGAGGCGGTCTTCGCGCCCGAACGCCTCGATTCGAATCTGCTCGACCGCCTGCTGTCGAAGTGCAGCGATAATCTCAGCCTGCTCTCGGCGCCCGCATCCCTGGACCGGACGGTCGACCTCTCTGAGGCATCATTCGATGCCCTGATCGACCTGTTGCGGGCTGCCGTGCCCTGTGTCGTGCTCGATGTACCGCAGGGCTGGTCCGCCTGGACGAAGCGCATCCTCGTCGGAGCCGACGAGATCCTGATCGTCGCGCAGCCCGATCTCGCCTCGCTGCGCAACACCAAGAACCTGCTCGCGGTACTGGCACAGAGCCGGCCCAACGACGCCCGCGCCCGCGTCGTTCTCAACGGCGTCGGCATGACCAAGCGTCCCGAGATCGCCGCGGCGGAATTCGCCAAGGCGCTCGACGTGCCGCCCTGTGCCGTTCTGCCCTTCGATCCGGCTCTGTTCGGCACGGCGGCGAATAACGGCCAGATGATCGCAGAGGTGCAGGCCAATTCGAAACCGGCCGAAATCTTCGCGTCCCTGGCGGCGGCCGTGACCGGCCGCGTGGAGATCCGCCGAGGCCGCGCGAACATGCTCGATCCGCTCCAGCCCCTGTTCGCCAAGCTCTCGCGCCGCAAGGCGTCCTAGAGCAGGCTGCGAAAAAGCGGCAACGGTTTTTCGCGCGAAGCCTGCTCTCAACTTTTGAATCGATCACGCTGCGTTTCGATCGATCCGAGCGAAACGCAGCGTGATCTAGACATCGGAAGGCGCTCGGCGCGATGTTCGGTAGACGATCAGGTTCGGCGGCGGCACCTGCCAGCGTGCCCGGCCCGGCCGCGCAGGTTGCGCCGCCGGTGCTGTATCAGGAAGAGCCCGCCCGGCCGCGCGTCGATGCGCCGGCCCCGAAGCAGGCCGTGGCGGTACCGGCAACACCTCAGAAATCCGAGGACTACTACCGCACGAAGAGCATGATCTTCGGTGCGCTGATCGAAGCGATCGACCTCACCCAGCTCGCCCGCCTCGACGGAGAAAGCGCCCGCGAGGAAATCCGCGACATCGTTTCGGAGATCATCGGCCTCAAGAACATCGTCCTGTCGATCGCAGAGCAGGAGGAGCTGCTCGACGACATCTGCAACGATGTCCTGGGCTACGGTCCCCTCGAGCCGCTGCTCGCGCGCGACGACATCGCCGACGTGATGGTGAACGGCGCGAGCCGGACCTTCATCGAGGTGAACGGCAAGATCCAGCTCACGTCCGTCCGCTTCCGCGACAACGCGCAGCTGATGAACATCTGCCAGCGCATCGTCAGCCAGGTCGGCCGGCGCGTCGACGAAGCCTCGCCGATCTGCGATGCGCGTCTTCCCGACGGTTCGCGCGTCAACGTGATCGCGCCGCCGCTCGCCATCGACGGCCCCTGCCTCACGATCCGTAAGTTCAAGAAGGACAAGCTCACTCTCGAACAGCTGGTCAAATTCGGCGCGATCTCGCCGGAGGGCGCAAAGATCTTGCAGATCATCGGCAAGGTCCGCTGCAACGTGGTGATCTCGGGCGGCACCGGCTCGGGCAAGACGACCCTGTTGAATTGCCTGACCGCCTTCATCGAGCATGACGAGCGCATCATTACCTGTGAGGACGCTGCCGAACTCCAGCTCCAGCAGCCCCATGTCGTGCGTCTCGAAACCAGGCCTCCGAATCTCGAGGGCCAGGGCACTATCAGCATGCGCGATCTCGTCAAGAACTGCCTGCGCATGCGGCCCGAACGCATCATCGTCGGCGAGGTGCGCGGACCCGAGGCGTTCGATCTGCTTCAGGCCATGAATACGGGCCACGACGGCTCGATGGGGACCCTGCACGCCAACTCCCCGCGCGAATGCCTCTCGCGTATCGAATCGATGATCACGATGGGCGGGTTCTCGCTGCCCTCGCGCACCCTGCGCGAGATGATCACCGGATCGATCGACGTGATCGTGCAGGCAATGCGCATGCGCGACGGCTCGCGCCGCATCACCCACATCACCGAGGTGATGGGGATGGAGGGCGACATCATCATTACCCAGGACTTGTTCGTCTATGACATCCTCGGCGAGGACGCGAACGGACGCCTGATCGGCCGCCACCGCTCGACCGGGATCGGTCGTCCGCGTTTTTGGGAACGGGCCCGCTATTACGGCGAGGAGCAGGCGCTGGCCGCGGCTCTGGATGCGGCCAGCGCACAGGGAGAAGTGGCCGCATGAACGTGTCGGGCGCCTCTCTCGCCGCTGGCCTCGTGGCCGTGGCCGCCGGCGGTGTCGCCTACGTTTTCCTGATGCCGCTGCTGTCCAGCGAGCGGCGGGCGGAACAACGCCGGAAATCCCTCGGTGCCGTCAAGGTTTCCGTCGACCGGGCCTCCGCGCTCAACCGCCGCGATCAGGTCGCCAAGAGTCTCAAGGAGATCGAGGCCAAGAAGAACACCGGGAAGGTAACCCTGGACGTTCGGTTGGCCCGAGCCGGTCTCGACTGGTCGCGGGAACGCTTCTTCGTGGTCGCAGCGGTGATGGCCGTCGTCTTCGCGCTGCTCGCCCTGTTCCTGACCGGGGAGCCCCTGGCGGCGGTCGGCGCACTCTTCGCCGGTGGCTTCGGGTTGCCGATCTGGATGTTGTCCCTTCTTCAGGCGCGACGCACGAAGAAATTCGTGGCCGAGCTGCCTAACGCCATCGACGTCGTGGTCCGCGGTATCCGTTCGGGCATTCCCGTCGGCGATTGCCTGCGCATCATCGCGCGCGAGGCGGAGGAACCGCTACGCAGCGAATTCCGGATCGCTGTCGAAGCGCAGACGGTCGGCATTCCGATGTCGGATGCGATCCTGCGGATGTACGAGCGCGTGCCGGTCACCGACGTCAATTTCTTTGCCGTCGTCATCGCCATCCAGGCCAAATCGGGCGGAAACCTCTCGGAAGCCTTGGGCAACCTTTCCCGCGTCCTGCGCGAGCGCAAGAAAATGGTCGGCAAGGTGCAGGCGATGAGCATGGAGGCCAAGGCCTCGGGCGTCATCATCGCCGCCCTGCCGTTCATCGTGGCGCTGCTGACTTACCTATCGAGCCCGGACTACGTCTCGCTGCTCTGGACGACGACAGTCGGCAAGGCGGCACTGGTGGTATCCGCCTTCTGGATGTCGCTCGGGATCTTCTCGATGAAGAAGATGATCACCTTCGATATTTGACGTCGACCCGGCGCAGACCGGCCTGGGAAGCACAACCATGAGCGCGACATTTATAGAGCTCCTGACCAATCCGAAAGTCGGAGCGATGGTGCTGACGGGCCTCGCGGCCGCGGCCACCGTGTTCACCCTGGTGCAGCCGCTGGTCGAGACCGACAAGCTCGGTAAGCGCATGAAGCTCGTCAGCGACGAACGCGAGCAGTTGCGGCAGCGCGAGCGCGAAAAGCTGACGAACAAGTCGTCGCTCCGCTCCGAGCCCAAGGCCTACATGAAGCGGATCGTCGATCGCTTCCAGCTGAGCGCATGGCTCGGCACCGACACGGCCAAAGCGAAGCTCGTCATGGCCGGCTTCCGAGGCCAGGGCGCAGAGACCGCGTTCCTGTTCTTCCGGCTCGTCTCACCGGCTGTGGCGGCGGTGGTCGCGATTTTCTACCTGTTCGTGCTCGGTGTGCTCGATCAACCCTTCATCGTCCGGTTCGGGTTGGTGATCCTCGCGCTCTTCATCGGCATCAAGGTGCCGGAACTCTATCTGTCGAACCGCACGAGCAAGCGGCAGGCGGAGATCAAGCGCGCATGGCCGGATGCTCTCGATCTGACCCTGATCTGCGTCGAATCGGGAATGGCGGTCGAGAATTCCTTCCGGCGGGTTGGCATCGAGATCGCAACGCAATCGGTGGTGCTGGCCGAAGAGTTCGCCCTAACTGTCGCGGAACTTTCGTATCTGCCCGACAGGCGCGCGGCCTACGAGAATCTGGCGAACCGCGTCGGCTTGGACGCGGTCAAATCGATCACGACGGCACTGATCCAGGCGGAGCGTTACGGGACGCCGGTGGGACAGGCACTCCGGGTTCTGGCGCAGGAAAGCCGCGATCAGAGGCTCAACGACGCAGAAAAGAAAGCTGCAGCGCTTCCGCCCAAACTCACCGTGCCGATGATCCTGTTCTTCCTGCCGGTCCTGTTCGTCGTCATCCTGACGCCGGCGATCATCCAGATCTTCCACTACCAGTGATCGCGCCCGATCGGGGTGCTCGATCGCTTCCGAGGGGAAATCCGCACCGTTCAGCCGCGCGGCGGGACCGCCGCCGTCTTCGGGAGGCGGCGGTTCGCAGCCTGCCGGGCCGCCATCGAGCGGAGCGAAGCGACGTTGGCGGAAGCCTCCTCGGGCGAGAGATCCTGACGTAAGACGCCCTCCGCCTCGTCGAACCGGCCCTTCAGCCCGAGGGCCAGAGCAAGATTCTGCCGCACGCGCGCATCCGCCCGCGGCTGTGCCACCGCAAGGCGAAGGGTGTTCTCGCCCTCGTCGAGTTGATGCGCCAGGACGTAGGAGAGACCGAGATTCGAGAGGATCGACGGCTCGTTCGGCGCGATCTTGAGCGCTGCGTCGTAGAAGCCCTGTGCCCGGGCATGATCGCCGAGCTGATCGGCCACCGTCCCTTGTGCCGAGAGGACGCGCCAGTCGGGCTGGGCTGGCGTATGGGCGTTCTGAAGCACTTCCGAGGCCTCGGAGAACCGGCCGGCGTCGGCGAGGCTCTTGCCGTAGGCGGCGAGAACATAGCGATCCTTGGGATTGCGGAGAGCGGCCTGCTGCAGCACGGCGACGGCCTGGGTCCGCTGGTTCGTCGCGCGCAGCGCCGATGCGTAGCGCAGAGCGCCCCGGATGTCCGAAGGGTCCGAGGTGTAGCTGGTGCCGAGCGCCTCGACCTCGCCGCGCGTCACGCTGCGAGGTCCTGCCGAGCCGCCGATCGATCCGGTCGTCTCCGGAGACCGCGACTGACACCCCGCGGCGAGGAAGGCGACGAGCGCCACGGTGCCGAGGAACCGGCCGACCCGGCCGGACGAGGAGACCTCCGCACGCATGTTACGCTCCGCATCACCGTCGCCGACGGCATCGCCGTCCCGGTCTTTCGGTGATAGGCGGTTAACCCTAACGGCCCGTAAACCGATCCCTCCCCGACCATATCCAAACGAGCGCCGATGCCGACAGACCGCCTCG
Organism: Methylobacterium sp. WL9; assembly: GCF_008040035.1. NCBI lineage: Bacteria > Pseudomonadati > Pseudomonadota > Alphaproteobacteria > Hyphomicrobiales > Methylobacteriaceae > Methylobacterium > Methylobacterium sp. WL9. The sequence goes on along the minus strand of NZ_VRVE01000019.1, from coordinate 5,359 downwards.
ACCTGCTGCCAGCCGGAACCGCTGCGATCCCGATCCGCTGCCTGGAGCCCGCGGAATGGCCGGCCTTCCAGGCCGGACTGTCGCCGATTCAGCGCGCCTATGCCGGGGCGACGGGGTTCTCACCGAAAGCCGGGCGGGTCTGCCTGTTGCCGGCTCCCGACGGCACGCTCGATCGCGTGCTGTTCGGCCTCGGCGACACGGCCGCTGCGGCTCACGATCGTCTCGTCGCCGGGAGGCTCGTCGGATCGCTGCCGGAAGGCCGCTATCGATTCGAGCCTGAGGGCGGCGTCGATCTCGGCGAGGCTACCCTGGCCTGGCTGCTGTCGAGCTACCGCTTCGGCCGCTACAAGGCCGCGTCGGCACAGCTCCCGAGCCTGGTCGCGTCGGACTGCATCAATGCCGATGCCATCCTGCGTGTCGCCCGCGCCGTCGCCGCCGGACGAGACCTCGTCAACACCCCGTCGAACGATCTCGGTCCGGCGGAGATCGAGGACGCGGCGCGCATCCTCGCCGAGCGCTTCGGCGCCGCAATCGCGGTGACGGGCGGCGACGAACTCGCTCGGGAGTTTCCCCTCGTCCACGCGGTCGGCGCCGCCTCGCCGCGGGCCCCGCGCCTGATCGACCTGACCTGGGGTGCGCCCGACTCACCGCGCGTGACGCTCGTCGGCAAGGGCGTCGTGTTCGATACCGGTGGGCTCGACATCAAGCCGTCCAGCGGCATGCTGCTGATGAAGAAGGACATGGGCGGTGCCGCCGCGGCGCTCGCCGCCGCCGAAATGGTGATGGGATCGGGCCTGAAGCTGCGCCTGCGCCTGATTGTCCCCACCGTCGAAAATGCAATCGCCGGCAATGCCTTCCGTCCGGGAGACGTGATCCGGGCCCGCTCTGGCCTCACCATCGAGATCGGCAATACGGACGCGGAAGGCCGTCTGATCCTGGCCGACGCGTTGGCCCTCGCGGACACCGAACAACCGGACCTGCTGGTCGATTTTGCAACCCTGACCGGGGCGGCGCGTACGGCGCTGGGGCCCGACCTTCCCGCCTTCTTCACAGAGGACGATGCGCTGTCACTGGCGATCGAGCAGGCCGGCATGTCTGCGATCGACCCGGTCTGGCGGCTACCTCTGCACGCGCCCTATGCAAGCTTGCTCGATTCAAAGATCGCCGACCTGAACAACGTGTCCGGCGGGCCATTCGCCGGAGCGATCACGGCCGCACTGTTTCTGCGCCGCTTCGCTCCGAAGACGAAGCGACACGTGCATTTCGATCTCTACGGCTGGAACCCCTCGACGAAGCCCGGTCGCCCCGAGGGTGGCGAGGTCCAGACCGCGCGCCTCGTCCACGCCTTGCTGAAGACGCTGTATCCGGCCGGCTGAGGTCGTTCAGCCGAGCCCGAGGGCATCCTTCTCGGAGGCGTATGCCTCGCGGACCGTCGTCTCGCCGTAGCGTCGCTCCAGGCGGCGCACCGTGAAATGCGCCCGGGCCATGGCCTGGAAATGGTTCATGAAGGCGGTGTTGATCGCGGCACCGCCAAAGGCTCCGATCAGCGGCACGGCCTGGGCCGCGACCTTCTGCGAGACCACGATGCCGAATCGCGAGGCGATCTGCGAGGCGAAGCGGATCAGCGCGGGCGCCGACGAATCCAGCACCGAGCGGTTGGCGGCGTATTTGGCGGCCTCCGCCATCGTCTTGGTGAGCGCTGCCCGGACGGCGAAGTAACCGCTCTCGGACAGGGCGGTCTCGGCCCCGTTGCGACCGCCGAGGGCGAAGACCTGGACGCAGGCGAGCGCGTTCTCCGGGTCGCTCAGATCCTCGCCCTCCTCCCGCGCGATCTCGGCGATCGAGCGCAGCATCAACGTCGTCGAGACCGGCAACTCCACAGCGAGCGTTGCGAGCCCGAAGGCGCCGCCGAGCGCGCCCGATAGCGCAGCCATGGCCTTGTGCTTCGCGTCGCTGGACTGGAACAGACGGCTCAGCCGGTTGCCCGTCTCTCCGATCCGAACCTCGACGGCCGATCCCGTGGACGCGACCGCCTTGTCGGGCAGGGTCGCCAGCGCGACGCGAAGCGCCGTGCGCATGGCGCCTTCGGCCGAGCGCGCCACCACGTCGGTCACTGGCGTCGGCAGTGCGCGCCCGATCATGTCGAGCGGTGCGCCGGCCGCTGCCGACAGCCGCGTGGCGAGGCTCGGCTTCTCGAGCACGGAGACGGCGCGGCGGAGCGCAGTCAGGTCTGCGTCGCTCAAGGAGCGAAAGGCTTCGATGGGGACCGGCAGGACCTCGCCGGCCAAGGAGATGTCGTTCACGTCTGCGCCCTCGCGGCTGCGGCCGGGATGCCGGTTGTTCCAAGCTCGCGACCCGCCGAAGGGTTCCCCGGTGCAACATCGGCGATCGCGTGCTGCGCGGCGGCTCGACGCTGGGGCACGCGTCCCACCGCAAAACACAGCGCGACCACGGGGATGCCGATTGCGGCGGTCATCGTGAAGAAGGCGGGGTAGCCGTAGGCGGCCACGAAGAAGCCCGATGTTCCCGCGACGAGCTTGCCAGGCAACGCGTAGAGCGACGAGAACAGGGCATATTGCGTGGCCGCGTAGCCGGGTGTCGTCAGGCTCGACATGTAGGTGATGAGGGCGATGCCGGCGAAGGAGCCGCACAGGCTCTCCACCGAGACCGCGATCGCGAGGCGCCAGATCTCCGGCGCACCGAGCGACAGCCACGCAAGCGAGAGATGCGAGGCCGCGGCGATGAAGGCGCCGGCGACGAGTGCGGGGAACATGCCGAAGCGGGCGATCGCCCAGCCGCCGGCGAAGCCGCCCGCGATCCCGACCCAGATGCTGAAGAGTTTCGCAATCGTCGCGATCTCCTTCAGGTCGTAGCCGAGCCTGATGTAGAGCGGGTTCGCCATCACGCCGGAGATGAAGTCCGGCATCCGGTAGAGCGCGACGAGCAGGAGCACTGCGTAGAGCGCGTTGCCCATGCGGCCGTGGAGTTCGGTCAAGGGCTCGAAGATCGCGCGGCGCATCCGGTCCGCGCGGCTGGCAGGCTTGAGCGGAAGCGTCGGATCCGCGTCCTGCTTCCGGTCGTATCGGCCCGCGAACAGGGCCGCCACGAAACCCACGCCCATCGCGGCGGCCATGATCAGGTAGGCCATGGTCCAGCCGCCATAGGCCGCGACGTAGAGCGCGCCGGCACCGGCCAGGATCAGGCCGAAGCGGTAGCCGAGGTTGGAGGTCGCCGCGAGGATGCCCTGCATGTCGGTGCCGGCCGCCTCGATGCGCCAGCCGTCGATCACCACGTCCTGCGTCGCCGCGCAGAAGGCGACGAGGAACGCGCCGAGACCGAGCAGTGCGAGGTGTTCCTTCGGATCGGAGAAGGCCATCAGCACGAGGCAGAGCGCGGTCGCGACCTGCGTGAGGACCATCCAGGCCCGTCGCCGTCCGAGCCGGGCGGCCAGGAACGGCAGGTCGATCCGGTCGATCGTCGGAGCCCAGAGGAATTTCAGCGAGTACGGCAGCGCGACGTAGCTGAACAAGCCGATCGTCTTGATGTCGATCTCGGATGCGGCCATCCGCAATGTGAAGGTGCCGAGCACCAGAAGCAGCGGCAGGCCCGAGGAGAAGCCGAGCGCCAGCATCTGGATGATGCGCGGGTCGTCGAGGATGTCGCGCAGGCGGAACTTCCGGGCCACGGGCTCGGTCGCGCCTGCAGTGATCGCGGCCATGGGTCGAACTCCTCGCGCAATGCCGCCTTATCCGCAAACATCGTGGCAGTCTTGGGCCGTGCGGGGCAATGCGGGCTTCGAACGAGCCTTACGCCTTGCGGGCGCGTTCCCGCTTCAGGCGGTAGAGCGCATCCAGGGCCTCACGCGGCGTCATCGCATCCGGATCGAGTTCGTCGACGAGGGCTCCGATTGCGTCGTCGACCACGATGGCCTGTGCCGCCTCGGGCGGCGGTGCGTCGGCGAGGCTTGCGAACAGCGGTAGGTCGTCGATCTTGCGGCGCGTCGGCCGATCGCGCTCCGACGCCTCCAGCCCCTTCAGGATCGCGCCGGCCCGCGCAACCACGCCTTTCGGCAGGCCGGCGAGGCGCGCGACCTGCAGCCCGTAGGATCGTTCGGCGACGCCCGGCACCACCTCATGCAGGAAGACGACATCGCCGCGATGCTCGGTGACCCGCAGCGTCGCGTTGTCGAGCCGTGAGAGCCGCTGCGACAGCGCGGTGAGTTCGTGGAAATGCGTGGCGAACAGGGAACGGCAGCCGTTGCTCTCGTGCAGGTGCTCGAGACAGGCCCAGGCGATCGACAGGCCGTCGAAGGTCGCCGTCCCGCGCCCGATCTCGTCGAGCACCACGAGGGAGCGGCGGGTGGCCTGGTTCAGGATCGCCGCCGTCTCGACCATCTCGACCATGAAGGTCGAGTGTCCGCGTGCCAGATCGTCCGCCGCGCCGACGCGGGAGAACAGCCGGTCGACGAGCCCGAGATGCGCGGAACGCGCCGGCACGAACGCGCCCATCTGGGCGAGCACGACGATTAGCGCATTCTGGCGCAGGAAGGTCGACTTGCCGCCCATGTTCGGGCCGGTGACGAGGCGGATGCGTCCGCTCTCTTTCCCCGACAGGTCGCAGTCGTTGGCGATGAACGGATCGCCCGAGCGGCGCAGAGCCGCCTCGACCACTGGATGGCGGCCGCCTTCGATAGCGAAGGCCACACCCTCGTCGAGCCGCGGCCGGGCCCAGTCGAGTTCCACCGCGAGTTCCGCATGGCTCGCCGCCACGTCGAGGGCTGCCAAGGCTTCGGCGACGTCGGCGATCACTGTCGCCTGCGCCATGACGAGGGCGGCCAGCGCCTCGAATACCTGGCCTTCCATGGCGAGCACGCGGTCGGAGGCGCCGGAGATTTTCGACTCGAGTTCACCGAGTTCGACACTGGTGAAGCGCATGGCGTCGATCATGGTCTGGCGATGCACGAAATCGCGCATCAGGCCCTTGAGACAGGCCTCGCCCACCGCCTGCGGCACCTCTATGTAGAAGCCGAGCATGTTGTTGTGCTTGATCCGCAGGGTCCGGCAGCCGGATTCCTCGGCGTAGCGGGCCTGGAGCGCCGCGATCACTTTGCGGGAATCCCGGCCGAGTTCGCGCGACTCGTCGATGTCGGAACGGTAGCCGGCCCGCACGAAGCCGCCGTCGCGGCGGTTGAGCGGCAGGTCGTCGGCGAGCGCGGCAGCAAGCTCTGCGACGAGTTCGGTATCGATGCCTGCGAGGCGCTCGCCGATCACGGATAGCGCTCGCGGCGCACCCTGCAGCGAGGCCAGCCGGTCGGCGATCCGCGCCGCGGCGTCGAGCCCGTCGCGAAGCGCGGCGAGGT
>NZ_VRVE01000199.1:0-621 GCF_008040035.1 Methylobacterium sp. WL9 | reverse complement strand
TCCTCGCCCGCATGGCGGCGGGCGAGGGTGGGGTCGAGGGTGGTGAGAGAGATCGCGACCTTCACCAGCCCGTCCGCCGCCATGCGGGCGAGGATGTCGCGGTCGCGCAGGACGAGGCTCGATTTCGTCACAATTCCAACGGGATGGCGCCAGCGGGCGAGCACCTCGAGCACACCGCGGGTGAGGCGGTGCTCCCGCTCGATCGGCTGGTAGGGGTCGGTGGCGGTGCCGAGAGCGATGGTGCGGGGCGCATAACCCGGTCGAGCGAGATCATGCTTCAGGGCAGCCACGGCATTGGATTTCGCAAAAAGCCGGGTCTCGAAGTCGAGTCCGGGCGAGAGCCCGACATAGGCGTGGTTCGGCCGTGCGAAGCAGTAGATGCAGCCGTGCTCGCAGCCGCGATAGGGATTGATCGACCGGTCGAATCCGATGTCCGGCGAGGTGTTGTACGTGATCAGCGTCCGGGCCGTCTCGATGCCGACCACGGTGCGCGACGTGGCCAGCATGTTATGCGCGTCCTGGTGCGCATCCCAGCCATCATCGAACGCCTCGCGATGGGCGCGCTCGAACCGGCCGTCGGGATTGGCCGTCGCGCCGCGGCCGCGCCGGGTCTCGGCCGGG
>NZ_VRVE01000198.1:0-731 GCF_008040035.1 Methylobacterium sp. WL9 | reverse complement strand
CTGCGGCCTCGGCTGGGATGCGGAGGCGCTGGCGCGGCAGCTCGGCGGGCCTGAGAGCTCGGCGAGCGTGACGTCCCCCCACCCACCTCATCCTGAGGTGCCGCAGCGAAGCGGAGGCCTCGAAGGAGGGCTCCAGGGACCGCGCGGCCCGCTGGAGCCCTCCTTCGAGGCTCGGCTGCGCCTCGCACCTCAGGATGAGGGGGTGGGTCGGAGCGATCCGTGGGGAGCACGCCCCGTCCTCGCTCATGCTCGCGCAGTGGCGCGGCTGGCAGCGGCGGCGGCCGGCGTCGAGGCGATCGAGGCGGCCTATCCGGATGACGATGCGACGGGCTTCGCTGCGCACCTCGCGGCAGCGCGGCGCGACGGCTTCGGCGCGATGTTCGCTCGAAATTTAGCCCAGGTCCGGCTCATCCGTGGCGCGCCGTAAGCCTCACGACTCGCAAAACACCCAGGCGTCGGGGCTTCGCATCAGCGTGGCCACGAAGGCGTAGGTGAGCTTGTGGGTCGGCCGGTGGGCGACGATGCGGCCGACGAGGGGATGGCCGGCGAGCGTCAGGTCGCCGAGAAGATCGAGGGCGTTGTGGCGCACCCGCTCGTCCGGGAAGCGCGCCCCGCCGAGCACCCACGGCCCGAGCTGGATCGCGGCGCGTCCGGGCCGGACCCCGCGGAGGATCGGTTCTCCCGGCGGATGTGCCATGCCGGCCTGGATGTCGCGCGTCAGGTCCGTCGGC
>NZ_VRVE01000197.1:0-766 GCF_008040035.1 Methylobacterium sp. WL9 | reverse complement strand
ACCGTCACCGACCTCCGGCAGGCGATCCAGAACGCGTTCGCTGCCTTCACCCCTGCCGAATGTCGCAACTACCTCGCCGCCGCTGGATACGATGCATACGATCCAGCATGATCGGATGCGGCTCTAGGTCTTGAGGCTGCGGCGACGCAGATCATTCTCTGGGCAGAGACCGATGCTCAGCGAGCAGCCCGGCACCCCGATGTAGCTCGTGACGCCCACGATTACGCGCTACTTCTCCGACATGACATGTACAATTGGTGCTTGCGCGATCGTATCAGAGAGCGGGCTTTTAATCGTCGTGCGGCCACGGTGGCGGCGCTGTTGGTTGTGTCGCCGCAGAAGCTGGTCGGCTGAGTCCATACCGTCGCTCCTGAAGACGCAAGATCCAGCATAGCCCCATGGGCGAACACGCCGTTAGCCCCCGATCGCGATCATATTGCTGATCGCCAGGAGAACCCGAAGATAGAGATTGAAGGCCCTGTTGGCGCGATCATCGAGTTCCCGACGGCACATCGGACGACGTCATGAACAAGGCGCCCCAGACACATTACGGCGCTACGGCAGCGCCAGCCGAGCAACATGCGGCGAACCCATTCGATCGATTAGACCCGTCTTCAAACGTGCCCGCAGGCGGCGCGAAGGTGCCGCGCATCGTCAACTTCGAAGGCCGTCGAATCCAGGTCACGGACGACGCGACCGACGACGAGATCGCCTCGATCCTCGACCCTGCGCCCGCGCCGCCTGCGGGCACGTTTGAAGACGGGTC
>NZ_VRVE01000196.1:0-874 GCF_008040035.1 Methylobacterium sp. WL9 | reverse complement strand
AGGCGGAGCCGATCGGCGCGGCGCGGCGCGCGGCGCGGCGGCACGGGCTGCGGCTGATCGGGCCGGACAGCATCGGGCTGGCGGTGCCGGGCAAGAACCTCAACGCGACGTTGCTGGCGCATCCGCCGCGGGCGGGGGATCTGGCGCTGGTGACGCAGTCGGGCACCGTGGCCTCGGCGATCGCGGCCTGGGCGCACCGGCGCGAGGTCGGCTTTTCGGCAATCCTCACCACCGGCCGCTCGGCCGATGTCGACGCCGCCGACACGCTCGATCACTTCGCCGCCGACATTCACACCCGCGCGATCCTACTCTCGCTCCACCGCGTCGACGACGCCCGAAAATTTCTTTCGGCCGCCCGCGCCGCGGCGCGGGTGAAGCCGGTGGTGGTCCTGCGCACCGGGCGGCACGAGGCGCAGGCGGAGGAGCCGCAGACCCATACCGGCGCGCTCGCCCGGCCCGATGCGGTCTATGCGGCCGCCTTCCGCCGGGCGGGGCTGCTCGCGGTCGATACCCTCGACGAGATGTTCTCCGCCGCCGAGACCCTGCGCCGGCAGCGTCCGTTTCCGGGCCGGCGGCTGATGATCGTCGCGAACGGGCGCGGCATCGGCGCGCTCGCGGCCGACCGGCTGGCCGACCAGGGCGGCACCGCCGCCGAGGCCTCGCCGGAGACGCTGGAGGCCATCGCGTCCGTCCGCCACGGCACTTCGACGAACCCGATCGATCTCGGTGTCGATGCCGAGGCGCAGGAATACGCCACAGCGCTCGGGCCGCTGCTCGCCTGCCGCGGCAACGATGCGCTGCTCTGCGTCCACGTCCCCACCGCCCGCGCCGGGGCGCGGCAGACGGCGGAGGCGGTGGGGACGTGGACGCAGAG
>NZ_VRVE01000195.1:0-938 GCF_008040035.1 Methylobacterium sp. WL9 | reverse complement strand
GCCCTGGCGGCCGCGGCCGGCGGCGTCGCTGGCGGAGCCGCGGGCCTGGCCCTTGCCGGAATCGAGGGTGAGCTGCTCGGACTTGCCGCGGCGGGCGACGGGGCTGTTGCCAGGGATCGAGGCGCTCGATCCGGCCTCCTTGTTGCCGGCGAGACCTTCGCCGCTGGAGGTGGCCTTGATGTCGTCGTCCTTGTCCTGGTTCGTCGTCTTGTTGAAGCGGGCGCCGTACTGAGCCGAGGCGTTGGCGATGCCGCCGCCGTTGCCGCGGTCGATATCCTCCTGAATCAGCTTTGCGATCAGCGAGCGGTTGGCCTGGGCGTCGGCGTCGCGCGGGTTGAAGGCAAGGGCGTCGTCGTAGGCGTCGACCGCACCCTTCAGGTCCCCGGACCGGGCCAGCGCATTGCCGAGATTGTAGGCACCGCGGCGCCCTTGGGCGCGAAAGATCGGGATCGCCTCGGCGTAGCGGCCGGCCTCGTAGAGGGCTGCGGCATGCCAGTCAGGGTTGGACATGATGTCCGCCGCGATGTTCGGCAGGCCGCTCGCCATGAACAACCGCCCGAGCCCGGTGCGTGGCTCCGAGACCAGCGCGAGGGCCAGGGTGCCGGCGCCGGCCAGTCCGAGCCCGACGAGCCGGGCGTAGAGTCGCCAGCGGCGCGGAAATGCCGCAGCGCGAAACGGCAGGGCCGCCAAAAACTGCCTGTGGTCCGGGGCTGCGGCCATCACGCGCTCCGCCTGAAAAGAATCAGCGCCGGCAGCAGCGCCAGCAGCAGCAGCCAGCGCCCAAGATCCTGGAAGGCCAACACGCTGTAGCCGCCGGCAGCGAGGTGCTGGGCCGTGCTGGCCCCGACACGGTCGAGCACCGGCTCGGCGGAATCGACGTCTGCGACCCGTCCGCCGCCGTCGGAGGCGAGCCGGTCGAGGGCGGCGCGGTCGGGGCG
>NZ_VRVE01000194.1:0-938 GCF_008040035.1 Methylobacterium sp. WL9 | reverse complement strand
AACAACCGCGACCGCAACTTCACGCAGGGAAAGCTCGACCGGCGCCGCCAGCAGATCGAGGAGAGCGTGTCGCGCTACCTCTCGCAGCTCGACACGGCCGATCGTCAGGATCCCACACCGGAACTGGCCGCCAAGGTGGTGCGGCTGAAGGAGAAGATCGCCCGCCTCGGGCAGGAGATGGAGCGGTTGGCCGGCCTGGAGGAGCAGATGAAGGCGGCGCCCGACCGGCAGATCTCGCTGACCGATCCCGACGCGCGATCGATGGCAACCAGCGGGCGCGGGTCGGGCCTGGTGGGCTACAACGTCCAGGTGGCGGTCGAGACCGAGCATCATCTGATTGTCTCGCACGCAGTGACCAATGCCGGCTCGGACCGGGCACAGCTCAGTGGAATGGCCGCGCGGGCCAAGCAGGCTCTGGAGACGGATACGCTCGATGCGGTGGCCGACCGGGGCTATTATTCCGGCGAACAGATTCTAGCCTGCGAACGCGCCGGCATCTCCGTCACGCTGCCCCGGCCGATGACCTCGGGCGCCAAGGCCGCCGGACGCTTCGGTAAGGAGGACTTCCTCTACCGCCCTCCGCAGAACGTCTACCTGTGCCCGGCGGGCGAGACGCTACCCCACCGCTGCACCACGGTGGAGAACGGTCTGACGCTGCATCGGTACTGGACGAATGCTTGCTCGGCCTGCCCGATGAAGGCGGCCTGCACGACGGGCAAGGAGCGCCGGGTGACGCGCTGGGAGCATGAGGATGTGCTGGAGACGGTGCAGCGCCGATTGGACGCCGATCCGCTGGCCATGCGGGTCCGGCGCGAGACGGTCGAGCATCCCTTCGGCACGCTCAAAGCACGGATGGGGGCCACGCACTTCCTGACCAAGACCCTGCCGCGCGTCTCGACCGAGATGGCGCTTCAGGTCCTGGCCTACAATCTGACGCG
>NZ_VRVE01000193.1:0-974 GCF_008040035.1 Methylobacterium sp. WL9 | reverse complement strand
CTGACGCCGCCGCGCCGAACGGGCGGAACGGCGCGAGCGGCGTCAGGACCGTCGCCGGATGGCCGTCTCCTCCGAGATCGACACCACGGCGCCCGATCCGCGTTTCGGCGGCTGGGCCGGGCAGGCGCAGCGGCTGACGGGCGAGTATCTCGACAGCGTCTCTGCGCCGAACGGCGCCATGCTGGCCGCGGCCCCGCGCTTCTACGGCGACCGGGTGCGCTTCCATGGCCGTACCATGAGCATCGCCGCCCTGGTCGCCGAGAAGCGCCGCTTCGTCCGGCGCTGGCCCGAGCGTCGCTACGCGGCGCAGGATGGCACTCTGCGCACGGCCTGCAACGCTGCCAGCGCGACCTGCATCGTGCGCACCGTCATCGGCTTTTCGGCGCAGAACCCGGAGCGCGGAGCCCGCTCGCAGGGCTTGTCGGAATTGAACCTGACCATCAGTTTCGCGGGCGACCGCCCGGTGATCGTCTCGGAATCGAGCCGGGTGCTCCGGCGGGGCAGCGCCGCACTGAGTTCGGCCGAACGCGGCCGTGACGGCGGAGCCTGATCGGGCTCTTGGAGAACAACGACGCATGACGGCCGAAGCCGCCGAAAAGGCGAGAGACCGGGCGGACGCGGCGCGCATCGGCGCTCCCGCCCTCAGCACGCCGACGCCGGAGGACGACGAACGGCTGCGCGGCCTGATCCGGGTCGAACTCGACCGCCAGCATGCGATGCCGCTGGCGCGCCGGACCCTCGAATTGCTGGCGGAGGCCGAAATCGAGCCGACGGGGGACGAGCCCGGCTACCGCATCATCGATCGCAATGGCGACACCCGACTGATCCGGGACGGCGATGCCGACCCCGAGGAGAGCGTCGACGTCGCTGCGCCGATGACATTGCGCGGCCTCGTCGCCGAGCTGCGCGAGCGCCATCCCGATCTGTTCGCAACGCCGCCCGAGCCCGAGGTGGTCGATCCCGTCCCGCCGCCC
>NZ_VRVE01000192.1:0-977 GCF_008040035.1 Methylobacterium sp. WL9 | reverse complement strand
TGACGATGTCCGGACCGCTCGCTTCGACAGGCCGGATATGGGCAGCAGCGACCTCGGCGCGCCCACCGCCATTCAACAACTTCAGTCCCGTCAGCGCACAACGCTCATCGTAGGCACCGAGAACAACCCGTCGGAAAACGCGATCTCGGATGATCCGCGAGGTGATGAAGGCCACACGCTCCCGCACCTGTTCGAATGCGAAGGGCGCTTGCTGCTCAACAAAACCGGGATCAGCGATTCGCTCGTCTTCTCGCGGCAGCACAGCATGTCGTTCGTTCAGGCCGAGGCTGAGGATACGATCAAAATCAGCCGGTGAGATCGGTCGAACAGCGGACTGCGCACGTCCCGAGATCCGGCCCTGCTCGTTCAGAACGCCTCGCTCCAGGACACCATTTTCATCAGCAAACGGCACAGGACGCGCGAAATCCAGGTAGCTGCCTGGCTCAATGACTGCGATGAATATGCCCGCAGCCGAAGGATCTGGGATGACATCCTGGACTCTTGCAATCGCGAAATATCCGCGTGTGCCTGTGATTTTGCGTGGCTCGTAGTAGACGATCCAGTCGCCAAGACAGGCTTGGACGCGGGTCAAGTACTGCTGGGGGAACTGGTAGCGCTCGGCCGGGCTGTCATCGTAGACCGAATCAGGACGATGGATAAAAACGCCGAGGCCCATATGCAAAAACTAACGGTTTAGGCGATCGCTTGAAAGCCTCTAACTGGTCGGAAGCAAGCCACGACCGTAGCTTTACGACGCATCTGATAAGGCCCTTCGCCGTTGCGCCATGAGCGGACACCAACCCACCGGCCGGAAGCGGACATTCACTTGCTGATAGGCAACGGTCCGGTGTCGACCCTGGCTGTGTCAAAACCCCGATGATGGTACGTTCCTTCGGTCTGACCGGAGGTAGACATGGGCCGGTTTGTTGTCGGTGCCGAGCGCGATCAGACGACGCTGTTTCCGCCTTGTCTCGAGG
>NZ_VRVE01000191.1:0-1017 GCF_008040035.1 Methylobacterium sp. WL9 | reverse complement strand
CTACGTCATGCCCTACCTCGTCCAATCGAACCGGCGCGTGGGCGCCGAGCCGATGCCCGGCAACGGCGAATTGCCGATCCGTGCGGCCGGCCTCTGTGAGGGCGAGCCGGCGCGAGGTGCGGTTGAACAGGCGAGCGCCGATCCGCGCTTCGAGCCGGGTTAGCGCCTTCGAGACGGTACCCTTCGCGACGCCGAGATCCTCCGCCGCTCTGCTGATCGAGCCGGCCTCCGCCACCTTCGCGAAGATGGCCCAGGCCTCGAAATCGGGAAGTTTCATCAGGCAATACCGGAAACGATGGGTTTCCATCGTTTCTGTTTTCTCGTGAGCCGGCAAGCCCCAGATTGTCTCCATCGAAAGACGGCGACGGCGCTCCGCGGAGCGCTCTCAGGAGACCTCGTCATGTCCGAGCACGGCATCCACCATGTGACCGCCTATGCGGGCGCGGCCCAGCGCAACCTCGATTTCTACACCGAGGTTCTCGGCCTGCGGCTCGTGAAGAAGACCGTCAACTTCGACGATCCGGGCACCTATCACCTCTATTACGGCGACGAGACCGGCCGCCCCGGCACGATCCTCACCTTCTTCCCGTTCGACCGTGCGGCCCCCGGCCGGGTCGGCATCGGCGTGACGAGCGAGACGGCGTTCCGCGTGCCCCGCGCCGCGATCGGCTGGTGGACGCATCGCCTCATCGAGAAGGGCGTCGACCACGACGCCCTGGCGCAGGTCTTCGGCGAGCCGGTGCTGCGCTTCCGCGATCCCGACGGGATGGCGTTGGCGCTCGTCGGAATCGACGGCGACGAAGCGGTCTGGAGTGGTGGCGGCGTGCCGGCGGAACATGCGATCCGCGGCTTCCACGGCGTGACGCTGCTGCTCGGCGAGGCCGCGGCGACGGCGGCGATCCTCACGGACGTGCTCGGATTCTCCGAGACCGGCCGGGAGGGGTTGAGCCTCCGCTTCGCCAGCGGCACGGCCTACGGCGGCTTCGTGACCCTGCGGGCGGTGGGGGAGTTCCTGCG
>NZ_VRVE01000190.1:0-1055 GCF_008040035.1 Methylobacterium sp. WL9 | reverse complement strand
GCCCCAAGCGCCCCTTCGACCCCGCCCGGGTGGCCGAGTACCCGGCCGTGATCGGCTGCGACGAGGTCGGGCGCGGAGCGCTCTGCGGGCCGGTTCTGGTCGCGGCGATCTGGTTCAACCCGCTCTTGTTTCCGCCGCACCTGCTGGCCCGGCTCGACGACAGCAAGCGCCTCGACCGGGCGACGCGTGAGATGCTGACGCCCCTGATCCGCGCGCACGCCCGGGTATCGCTCGCCGCCGCATCGCGAAAACTCGTCGACCGCATCAACGTGCGCGCGGCGACCCTCGACGCCATGCGCAGGGCGGTAACCCGGCTCGGGATCGAGGCGCCGGTTCTGGTCGACGGCAGGGACGTCGTTCCAGGGCTCGCCCTGCCCTGCCGGGCGGTGGTCGGCGGTGACAGGCTGATCCCCCAGATCGCCGCCGCCTCGATCGTCGCCAAGACGTTTCGCGACGATCTCATGCGGCGCCTCGCGCTCCGCCATCCCGCCTATGGCTGGGAGCGCAATGTCGGCTACGGCACTGCCGCCCATCTCGCCGGGCTCACGGCGCAGGGGCGCTGCCCACATCATCGGTTGAGTTTTACCAGGCGGTTCTGAGGGTTAGAACAGGGCGAGCTGGTCGCCCGGCTTCTCGGGCCGGCGGAACAGGTCCGTCCTCTGCCGCAGCCTCTCTTCGGGGTAGCCGAGGCGCTTCTTGGCGAGGGCGAACCGGCGGCGGATGAGGTCGGCATAGGGCCCCTCCCCGATCATCCGCGTCCCCCAGGCCGCGTCGTAGGACTTGCCGCCGCGGGCCTGCGTGAGCAGCGAGAAGACATGGTCTCTCCGGCCGGGATAATGCTCGGAAAACCAGTCGCTTACGAGGCCGTCGAGCTCGCGCGGCAGGCGCAGCAGGACGTAGTTCGCTTCCCGAGCGCCAGCCTCGCGGGCCGCCTTCAAGATGGCTTCGATCTCGTGGTCGTTGAGGGAGGGAATGATCGGAGCGACGATCGCCATGACCGGCACGCCGGCCTCGGCCAATCCGCGGATGGCGGCGAGGCGTTTTTGGGGGTGGGG